>JACRBO010000466.1 GCA_016219235.1 Chloroflexota bacterium | reverse complement strand
GATCGGCGACGAGCGTTTCAAACTCGCGGCGCGGCATTTCAATGAGTCGTCGAATTTCGTCGTTGACCTGCGTTTCCGGCATCCGTCCCGTCCCCGATCGATCTACCCGGCCCCGTCAGTCCGTATCGCCTGACTTATCCGCTTCAACGACCACCGGCTCGGCCAGCGCAATCACCTGCTGCCACTCACCGTGCACGCCGTCATCCGTCACACCGTAGAAAATGCGCAACGCACCATCGGGCTGGCGCAGCGCCAGATCATAGCGCGTGGCGCCTGCTCGCTGCGAGGCGCTGATCAGGCCCAGATCACCCAGCCACTTGATCTGCAGGGTGTCATCCGGGTGCTGCTCGTGCTGCGAGATGGCATAGTGCCACAGCTTGCGCGCCGACTTGCGCGTGACGTTGCGCACCAGACCGCCGTGGCGCAGATCACGCACGGTGTGATAGAACTGGCCGTTGCGCTGCTCGCTCTCGACAATCTCGACCCCGGTGCGGGGTGCGCGGCTATTATCCGGTTTAGTCGTCGACCCGTTGGGCGCGGCAGATTCGATCGGGGCCGGGGTGGCCGCCGGTTCGATCGGTTTAGCCGCCGCCGATGTCGTCGAGCGCTGCGGTTGAGGCTGCGACTTGCCCGGTCGATGGCGGCCCGCTTGTTGCGGCTGTTTCGCCGGAGGCTGCTTAACAGGCGGTTGGGTCGGCGCCGGCTGCGGCGCGCGCCCCTGAGGTTTCTTGTTTTTAACAGGCGGCGGTTCGATCACGGCCGCCGGCTTAAAGCGGCGCTGAATCAACTGCACGATCTCGTCACGCACCGCCAGGTTCGTCTCGGTCTCGGTGCGCAAATAAATCTGGTTATCGTCGATGGCATACGGTACGTCTTCGCCGCGCGGCACGTTGATTTGCAGCACCTTAATGCCGTCCACTTCGTGGACGGCAAAGGTCACATCCAGCGGCGGCGTGATCGTGGTCTGCACCGCCGTCAGGATCGCTTCCATCGCCGGTTTGGGATTGGAGATGCCGGCGGGTGCTTTGCGCACATCGGCCGTTGCGCCGACAAAAATGGTGCCGCCGTTGGTGTTGGCAAAGGCGCAGATGTCGGCCACGATCGCGCGCAGTTTGGTCCCGCGCACACTGAAACTATCGTGGAAGGCCTGCACGATGCTGGCCCCGGCCTCACGTGCCGCGCGCACGGCATCGACCGGGACTTCGGCCTTGCCGCGGAAGGGACGGGTCAGCGTGAAGTCATTGCCGCGCAGCACGGCGCGCAGCGCATCGAAACTGACCGTCTCCAGGAACACCTCAGTCATGCGCTCAAACGCGCCCAGGTTCTTGGGGTTGCGCGGATCGCGGTTCAACCGGTGCGAATCTGAGCTTTGAATGCAATGCATGCGACGCGGATACTCCGGCTTGGAGCCGTTGAAGAAACTGGCCGTGTTGCGTTTGCTGCGGCTGTCCAGATCGGTGACTTCCAGCGCGTGCAGATGGCTGTCCTGCGTGTACGCGATCTTGGTCTGTCCGCCAAAATCGATGCCGCGCATGGCGACGCCGTGGCTGGAGTTGACGTGTGCGGCAATCGCCAGGCCGCCCGCTTCGTCGATCAGCCGGTAAGCCGTCAGCACGTCGGCGCTGGCGCCCATATCGGTCGCGCCCAGATCCAGCTTCTCCGGCGGCACGTTGAGATTCAGCAGCACGTGTTCGATCACGCGCAGCGGCGTCTTGTCGGAGAAGACGCCCAGAATGTGAAAGCCAAACGTGGCCGTGAACTCAAAGCCCGGCAGCACCAGAATCTTCTGGCGCAGCCGGCGATAGTTGTCCAGCCGCAGCTTTTCTTCGGCCGTGATGCGTTTGGTTTTTTCCAGCCACTCCCATTGCTCCACTTCGCGCAGCATCCGCGCATAACCGGCCACGCTGTTGTGATCGGTGAAAGCGATGATGTCCAGGCCGCGCGCTTCGGCTTTAGTGAGAAGGTCGAGGAAGGTGATGCCTGCTTCTTGAAAATCCGAGGAGGCCGGCGTGTGCAAGTGCACATCCATCCGCCGCCACGCCGGGGCGCGCTGCGGTTCAGCCGCGTCACGCTGCTTGCGTTGTGCCATAAAATTTATCCTGTCCAATATCGACCGGTGGTGGACCGATCGCAATATGAGGTCGCCTCAATCCATTCAGCCCGCAGCGGCGACCAATTGCTGCTTGATCAAATTCATCAAATCTGACGGCCTGAACGGCTTGAGCATGAACGCGCTGGCGCCGGCCGCCATGCACTTCTCTTCCACATCCATGCCCGACGTCATAATCACCGGCACCTGGTTGATGAGGCGATTGACGCGAATCGCAGCCAGAATATTGATCGAGTCCACGTCGGCCAGATGCACATCCATCAGCACCAGATCGGGTTGCGCCTGCTCGATCGTCTGGAGGACCTCCTCAGGCCGTGGGCAAATCAGGCCCTCGTAGCCTTCGATCTGAAACAGCGTGCGCAGCAGTGTGGATGTCGCGCGATCATCATCGACGATTAGAATCTTCGGCACAGGGAGCCTCGCTCGCTACTCGTTCTTCGCCGCTTTGCGCTTCGTCGGCGGCTTGACGGCCGCTCGTTTGGAGGTTGAGCGCTTAGGTGCAGCGGATTTGACATGTCCGTTATCGTTGGGCGTAGCGTCAGGCGCGGCCGATTTTTTAGCCGGTTGCAGAGCCGCTTCAAACACCTGCTCGACCTTCTCGACCAGCACGAACTTCAATGAATCGCGCACTTCCTGCGGCAGATCGTCCAGATCCTTCTCGTTACGATTCGGCAGGATGATCGTCTTCAGGCCGGCGCGATGCGCAGCCAGCACTTTCTCTTTGATGCCGCCCACCGGCAACACCTGCCCGCGCAATGTGATCTCGCCTGTCATGGCGATGTCGTCGCGCACCGAGCGGCCCGTCAGCAGCGACGTCAGCGCCGTCGCCATGGTCACTCCCGCCGAGGGGCCGTCTTTGGGTACCGCGCCCGCCGGCACGTGCAAGTGGATGTCATGCTTGGAGAAGGTATCACCGGGCAGATGCAGCGTCTCGGCGCGCGACCGCACATACGACAGGGCCGCCTGCGCACTCTCGCGCATCACGTCGCCCAGCTGGCCCGTCAACTGGAAGCCGCGGTTGCCCGGCATCAACGTCGCTTCGATGAACATGATGTCGCCGCCCACCGGCGTCCAGGCCAGGCCCGTTGCCACGCCGGGCAGTTGTGTGCGCTGCGCCACTTCGGCAAAGAAGCGCTGCTTGCCCAGATACGCTTTGACTTCAACCTCATCGATCGTGATCGCCGTCAGCGTGCCCTCGGTGATCTTCGTCGCCAGTTTGCGGCATACCCGGCCAATCTCACGCTCCAGATTGCGCACGCCCGCTTCGCGCGTGTAATCGCGAATAATCTGCGCCAGCGCCCCATCGGTGAAGGCCACCTCGTTGGCGCGCAGCCCGTTCTCTTTGATCTGGCGTGGAATCAGATAGCCCTGCGCGATGGCGATCTTCTCGTGCTCGGTGTAACCCGACAGGCCGATCACTTCCATGCGATCGCGCAGCGGGCCGGGGATGTTTTCCAGATAGTTGGCCGTGCAGATGAAGATGACCTGTGACAGATCGAACGGCACATCCAGATAGTGATCGCGAAACTCGCGATTCTGCTCAGGATCAAGCACTTCCAGCAGCGCCGACGACGGATCGCCGCGGAAGTCGGCCGTCAATTTGTCTACTTCGTCGAGCATGAAGATGGGGTTGCGCGTTTCGATGCGGCGCAACGCCTGCACAATGCGGCCCGGCATTGAGCCAATGTAGGTACGGCGGAAGCCGCGAATTTCAGCCTCATCGCGCACACCGCCCAGCGATTGGCGGATGAACTTACGGCCCATCGCCCGCGCAATCGATTGTCCCAGCGAGGTCTTGCCCACACCCGGCGGCCCCACAAAGCACAGGATGACGCCCGCGCGCTCGCGGCGGATGTAGTCGTGCGGGGCCTCATCGGACGGCTGACCGTCGCCATTGGCGGCACCGCCATCGGCGGCGGCTTCAGCAGCTCGATCGGTCTTCAACTTCCGCACGGCCAGATATTCCAGGATGCGCTCTTTGATGTCCTTCAGGCCGTAGTGATCTTCGTCCAGCACGATGCGCGCGTGCGGCACATTGAGGTTGTCCGGCGTGACTTTGTTCCACGGGAGGTTGACGAGCCAATCGAGATACGTGCGGATCACGCCGTATTCAGCGGCGGCCGTGGGCAGCTTCGCCAGCCGATCGAGTTCACGTTTGGCCTCTTTATGCGCCTCGTCCGGCATGCCCGCTTCTTCGATCTTGCCGCGCAGCTCTTCCACTTCAATCTGCTGCTCGTCCTGCTCACCCAATTCTTTTTGAATGGCCTTGAGCTGTTCGCGCAGGAAATACTCGCGCTGCACTTTTTCCATCTCAGAGTGGGCCTCGGTCTGAATCTTGCGGCCCAACTCCAGCACTTCCAGCTCTTTGCCCAGCAGCGCCACCACTTTGCGCAGCTTGCCGGTGGCGTCGTCCAGTTCGAGGATTTCTTGCGCGTCGGCCAGATCGATGCGCATGTACGTGGCGATGGCGTACGCCAGCTGCCGCGGGTCTTCGATATTGATCGCCACGGCGGCGATTTCATCGGGGATGCCGGGCACCAGCTCAACCAGTCGGCTGAACATCGCGCCGATGTTGCGGCGCAGCGCTTCCACCTCCACCGAGGTTTCCGTGCGCTCCGGCAGCGATTCAACTTTGGCCCTTAGATAGGGCTGCGTGGTCGTATACGCGGTGATGCGAATGCGTTCCAGGCCCAGCACCAGCAGTCGAATGGTGCCGTCGGGCAGGCGCAGCAGACGCTGCACGGCCGCCGCAGTGCCGATCGTGTAGCATTGATCCGGCGTAGGCTCTTCGACCGACGGGTCTTTGCTGG
>JACRBO010000465.1 GCA_016219235.1 Chloroflexota bacterium | reverse complement strand
CTGGTGCTGGTGCTCATCATCCCGGCGGCGATCGGGTTGGCGGTGCTCGCGCCCAACATCGTGCAGTTGTTGTTCGAGCATGGCGCGTTCACGCACGCCGATACCCACGCCGTGACGATTATGTTGTGGCTGTATTTGATCGGCCTGATTTTTGCGGGGATCGATCAACCGTTGGTGTTCGCGTTTTATGCGCGCAAAGACACACTGACGCCCGCCGTCGTCGGCCTGGTCTGCAACGTGGGCATTTACCTGTTCATGGCGATCGTGCCGCCTGCGCTGAGTAATCGTCCGCTGCAAGTCACGGATCTGGCGATAGCCAACTCGGTGCAGTGGATGAGCCACGCGCTGATCATGCTGTGGCTGCTGCGCTATCGATTGGGCGGACTGGGCGGGCACGGGCTGGGCAAGCTCGCGCTGAAGGCCGTGATCGGTTCGCTGGCGATGGCGCTGGGTGCGTATGGCGCGATCAGCGTGTTAGTGGCCGTCTTCGGCGAGCGCTCGATCGCGCGCGAAGCGATCGGGGTGTTAGGTGCGGCCGCCATCGGCGTGGCGATTTACCTCGGCGCGATGCTGCTGATGCGGGCACGGGAAATCCGCTCGATCTGGCGCATCGTCCTGCGGCGGCCTGTTGCCTGAGGGGTGGGCATCCGCTATAATCGCAATGAGTGACGAGTAACGAGTGACGAGTGAAGGGCAACAGTGAAGGGCAACAGTGAAGGGGGCAAGTTATGAACTGGCGCGATTACATTACGGTTGATCCGGCTGTCAGCCACGGGCAAGCCTGCATCAAAGGCACGCGCATCATGGTCCCGGTGGTGCTGGATAATGTGGCAACCGGGCTGACGACTGGGGAAATTCTCAAAAGTTATCCGACTTTGACACGGGAAGCAATTCAGGCAGCATTAGTTTATGCCGCCGAATTGACTCGTGAAAGACTTATCGCTGTTCCGGCGTAAGGCATTGAGATGGACGAGACCGTACTGAAATTCAAACCGGACAGATTTCGGCTGTATGCTTTGAATGTACTGCAAATGACTGTGGCTGTCATATTCATTGCAATTCCCTCCATCGCATTTCTTGGGTCTCTATTTGGCTTAAAAGTCGACCTGAGTTCAGTGCTTATTGGGCAGGTTACTTTTGTCGTCACCTGGTCCGTTGGCTTAATCTTTTCCACCTCGCGGTCTTTGGACCTAAATACAATTATTATTTCTAACGAATACATTGCCGGGCCATCGGCGTGGCTGGAGAAGCCTACCAACTTCCCATTTCACGCCCTGGATAGGCAACGGTCATGTCGGCAAACTGTCATTCGACGCGCGTTTGGACGCCGGCATTTGACATCGACGGACGGCCAAAAGATACTGTTTTTTGAAAGAGCCTTCGACAAGGATCAGGTCGAGCAAATTTATCAAGTCCTCGGTTTCGCCGAAGCTAACGGCACACATCATCCATGATGGAGACTCACTGTTGACCCCAGAACCCGAAAAGCCCTTGCCATCGACGTTGTACACGAAAGAGTATTTCCTTAACGCGTGCGAGGGCTATGAAGAATTTGTCGAATCGCAGGGCGAGCGGTTGTCGCGCCGCCTGGGCGAAGCGTTCGCTTACGCCGAAGTGAAGCCCGGCATGCAGGTGCTGGATGTGGGCTGCGGGCGCGGCGAGATTTTACGGCACGTCACGCGCTTGGGCGCGCGCGCCTACGGCATCGATTACGCCGAGGTCGCGGTGCAGCTCAGCCGTGAGGCGACGCAGAACGAAGCAACGCCCATCGGCGTGTACCGCACCGACGCCAAACGTTTGCCCTATCCCGACGGCACATTCGATCGGGCGTTGATGTTTGATGTGGTGGAGCATCTCTTCCCGTGGGAACTGCACGCGTCGCTGAGCGACATCCAGCGGGTGTTGAAGCCCGGCGGCATGATCGTCGTTCATACCGCGCCCAATCGCTGGTACGATCAATATGCGTATCCTGTTGTGCGTCTGGTGCGCCGTTTTCAGGGCAAGCAGTATCCGGCCAATCCGCGCGCCCTCAACGTCGAGGCCAACGTCGAAGTGCACGTCAATGAGCAGAGCATCGTGAGTCTGGGCCAGTATTTGCGCCGCGCGGGCTTCAGCCAGGTCAAGGTCTGGCTCAACAGCCCGCCGCAGCATCGGCACGAAAACATCGTGTTTCGCGGCTTGCGGCACGTCTTCTTTGAGTGGCCGCCCTTCCGCTGGTTCTTCGAGCGCGAAGTCTTTGCGGTGGGGGTGAAAGGTAATTCATAGTGCGTAATTCACAATGCATAATTGAAGCCACGGGAGCGAGTCGAATTATGCATTATGAATTATGAATTGTGCATTGAGTTCCCATGCCTGATCGCCGATCGGTTGATGAACTGACCAGCGAGGAGTTGGAAGAGATCCTCGCCATCCGCAAACGCGAGGCGCGTCTGGCGCGCTTGAAGCGCCTGCGTGAAGATGGCCGCGTGGTCGATGTGCCCGAGTCGATCGAGCCGGCGTCGCCCCCCACACCCGATCGGGCGGCGCGCACCCCGCGCAGTTACTATCATGTCAACGAAGCGGCTGAAGAGCCTGCCCCGCGTCCCCGCTTCAGCCTGATTCCCAGCCACAAAACCGTTCGCACCTGGCGCGATCGATTTTTGCTCTTGATCGAACTGGGCGCGGTGGTTGGCCTGATCTTCGTGGTGGTCAGCCTGGAGCAGGCGCGCGTCGAAACGAATCAGGCCGTGGCGCAGACGCAAGTGGTGCCGACGCCCGAACCCACACCGTTGATCACGGCCGTCGTACTGCCGTCCGGTCACCGTCCGCCCACCTCGCCCGGCGGCGCGGCTCCTAACTTCGATGAAGTCCCCGCGCACCTTCGGGCGTTCGTCCAATCGGTAACGCCGCAGCCCATCGCCACACCTGCGCCCGGCCAGCCCACGCGCATCCAGATTCCGGCGATCAACGTGGATGCGCAGGTGGTGCAAGGCGATTCGTGGGAGCAGTTGAAGAAGGGCGTTGGTCACCATTTCGGAACGGCCAATCCCGGCGAGCGCGGCAACTTAGTGCTGTCCGCGCACAATGACATCTTCGGCGAAATCTTCCGCCACCTCGATCGACTCGAAGACGGCGACGAGATCATCGTTTCGTCGGGCAGCCAGCGCTATCGCTATGTGGTAAATCAAACGCGCATCATCGCGCCCACGCAGGTGGAAGTGATGCTGCCCACCAACGATCCGACCGTAACACTAATCTCGTGCTACCCGTATCTGGTGGACAATCAGCGCATCGTGGTGTTTGCGCAGTTGCAATAGATCGGACAGACCTGACAGGTTCCGCGCAGGCCGTTGTGGCGTAGCGCAACTCGCCGGAACCTGTCAGGTCT
>JACRBO010000460.1 GCA_016219235.1 Chloroflexota bacterium | reverse complement strand
ACGCGCGGATGCCATGACCGCAGGCGCGAACGTTCGAGTTGGTAGGCTTTGTAGACGGTGCGGTCTCTATCGAGTAGCACGTCAAATGTGCCGCAGACTTCCTTCATCCAGTGCTGAAGGGCGGGCAGCGTGCCAAAGGAAGTGATCACCACGCGCGTATTCAATTGCTCAAATTCCGCCTGACGCTGACACAACTGTGCAGCATGTTCACGGCAAGGCAGTCAACCCAGGTGCCGCAAAAAGACCAGCAGGACGTTGTCGCCTGACTGGATCAATTCATCTAAAGAGAGCGGAACGCCGTCAACGGTGTGCAGGGTAAAGCCGGGTGCAGGTTGTCCGACTCTTATCGATGACATTCAACACTCCTTTGACGGCGCTTGCTCTAGCACAGCACACGCCGCGCCCAGATCAAGCGCTGTGCGATGGTAAAGAGGACGAGTAGCCCAAACCCGATATACAGAGGCTCGATCGCGCTCGGCCACACCAGAAATGCGCAGTAGGCGAGAAAGGTCTCGACCGCGCCAATCAAGCCGGCCGGCATGACGACGGTCGTCAAACCGCGTGGCGCAGCTACATCATTCACCCGCCGGACATTGCGCTTCTCCAGAATGGCCGCCAGATACATCCACGAGGCGCTGTTGATGTAGAACAGGGCCAGCATAAACGCCAACGCCCAATAACGCTCGACGGTCGGAATGCCCATCACCAGACCGATCGGGACTGCGGCGTAGACCGCAAAGTCCAACAGGATGTCGAGATACCCCCCGAAGTCGCTCTGCTTCTTCTGCACCCGCGCCACCAGTCCATCGAGCGCGTCGAGCAGCCGGTTGAGCAGCCAGAGGCCCAGCGCCCACAGATACAGGCCGCGTGCCGCCAACACGGCTGCCCCAATTCCCAGGGCAAACGCGAACAGCGTGATCGTATTGGGGGCAATTCGTCCGGCGCGCGCGGCCAGCGGCTCCCCCAGGCGGTCCTTCACACCCCGTAGATAGTTGTCAAACATCGCTTAATCTTCCCTGGCTTGCCAGGCCAGCCGGGCGCGCGCGTGTCGTTTCCAGTTCAAGGCCAATGTCGAGTAACGCACTTGATCGATCGCGCCCACGCGGAGGAGATCGCGCAAAGACATGTCGCCAAAGAAATGCTGTCGATATGCGCCGTCACCCATGAAGCCGTCGCGCGGGCTGAGCAGCGTCAGGCGGAGTTTGTTCTTTGGCAGGTGACTTTTGCCATCGAGCACGGCCTGGAAAGGTTGAGGCAGCCAGCGAAAGGCGGCGAACAACGCGCGGGCTTGAGTCACCGTCCGATCGACTTCGGCTTCGTCGTCCGGGTTGACCCGTTCAATGAGCGCATCAATCTGTTCTTGGATAACAAAGAACTCTTTGAAGCCGCCACCTGCCAGCCGGTTGTCTTGCAGGCGCGCGATGTATTCAGTGCGATCTTTGGCGCGCAGCCGCGTGATACTCAACATCAGGTATTCGAGATACGCGCCCAGCAACCATTGCACTGCGTACACCCGCCACAACGTGTAGTTCGACCAGGCTTTGATCGAGTTGGCCACCAGCCGATCGTGCATGTTGATGTAGTTCAACGTGAGTTTTTCCAACGACTGAAAGGCTCTGGCCGAATAGTCGCCCGTCTGCTTTGCTTTGAGCAACAAGTCCGCGATAACCATCACGCTGATATGGGTGACGTACAACCCTTTGGAATACAGCGGGTCAATGAAGCCGGCCGCGTGTCCCAGCAAAGCAAAGCGGTCGCCGACGACATGACTCGACGAGAATTGCAAGCGCTCGGCGCGCACCCAGCCGCGCACGGCTTTGGCGTCCTTGAGTTGCGCGCGCAAGCCAGGGAACTGATTGATGAACTCGTTGAACTCCTCCTCAGGGCTAAGGTCGGTGCGGGCTGGATACACGCGCGGGTCAATTTGCAAACCGACACTGCAGAGCGGGTTCGTCGAGTCGGCGTGGTTGTTGAAAGGGATAATCCATAGCCAGCCGCCTTTGAAGATGTGGTGCAGCGTGCCTTCCGACCAGCGAAACGGGACATCGAATTCTTGAGGCGAGACGCTCACGTCGTTGTAGCACGGCACGTCAATCATGTGGGTGAAAATGGCGCGGGTGTGCGTTCGTAGATCGTGATGTCGCCAGCCCAGTTTATCCGCGACCAGCGATCGGAAGCCGCCGGCATCCACCAGATAGTCGGACTGATAAACCTGTCCTTTGGCGGTAGTGATTTTCACGCCGTCAGGTTGAAGGTCCACATCGGCCACCAGCGTACTCTGCAAGACGGTCGCGCCATACGCAATGGCGGTGGAGGTCAGGAAGTAATCCGTATCCTGCCGGTAAAGGTGCAGCTCGT
>JACRBO010000459.1 GCA_016219235.1 Chloroflexota bacterium | reverse complement strand
CATACTTCGTTGCGGGCCACGGCCGTTGTCCTGGCCGAAGGCATGGGGTGGGAGGCGATTCTGTAAGGTTTGCAAGATCGACGCGCGGCGCTACGGCTGGTGGCGGTCCCCGGGCCTAAAGGCTCGACCATTCTGGACGATACCTATAATGCCAGCCCCGCGTCGATGATTGCCGCGCTGAATTTGCTGAGCGAGTTGCCGGGCCGCAAGATTGCGGTCTTGGGCGACATGCTGGAACTGGGCGACTACGAAGACGAGGGTCACCGGCTGGTGGGGCTGCGCGCGCTGGATGTGGCCGATGTGCTGGTCACGGTCGGGACGCTGGGGCGCATAATGGCGATCGAGGCGATCCAAAACGGGATGCCGCGCGATCGGGTGCAGATGTGCGAGACGAACGAGGAGGCCATCGCCTATCTCGATCGAGTGATCCAGCCCGACGATACGCTGCTGGTTAAAGGCTCGCGCGGCCTGCACATGGAAGACATCGTGTCGGTGTTTGCGCGGGGATAACACACTCGACGATGCTAAAGTCGTCATTGCGAGCCGCAGCAACATCGCGGCGAAGCAATCTTTTCAAACAGCACCGAGATTGATTCGCAAACTGCGCTCGCAACACTTGCACCCACTGTGTGTGCGCAGTGCGGTGTGACGGTATTTCAAAGGACAAAACCTTTTGGCAGCAGCCTTGTTTTTAGGCGGATTAGCCTTTTTGCTGGCCGTGGTCTGGGGCGGCCCGTTGATTCGTTTATTGCGTGCGAAGCGCATCGGCAAACAGATTCGCATTGAAGGCCCGCAGACCCATCAGGTGAAGATGGGCACGCCCACCATGGGCGGCCTGATGATCGTCGTACCGGTGGTGATCATCACCGGCGTCGTCACGCTGATCAACCTGATCGTGGAGATGAACCAGGGCCGCCCGATCGCCAACATCGGCCAACAGGTGCTGGTGCCGGTAGGCACGATGATCGCCTTTGCGATCCTGGGCGCGGTGGACGATCTGGAGAACGTTCGCGGCAAGCGCGTCAAGGGTGAAGGGATGCGGCCGCGCACCAAGTGGTTTATTCAGGTTGGCCTGGCGACGGTCATCGCGCTGGTGCTGCACTTTGGCCCGTCGCAATTGCGCAGTGTGGCGATTCCGGGCATTGCCAATCGCGTCGACATCGGCTTGTTGTGGATTCCATTTGCGATCTTCTGGGTGCTGACGTTTAGTAATGCGGTGAATCTGACGGATGGGCTGGACGGGCTGGCGGGCATTTTAACGGCGACGGCGTTTATGGCGTACGCCATCATTGCTTATTTACAGTCGTTTGCGGGCGCCACGCCGGGCGAGGCGGTGCAACTGTCGAATCTGGTGCCGTTCTCGTTGATCGTCGTCGGCGCAATTATGGCGTTCTTGTGGTTTAACGCGCATCCGGCGCAGTTGTTTATGGGCGACACGGGCGCGCTGGCGCTGGGGGCGACACTGGCGGTGGTGGCGCTGATGACGGGGCAGTGGCTGTTGCTGCCCGTCATCGCCCTGGTGCCCATCGCCGAGACGCTGACGGTGAGTTTGCAGGTGCTGTATTTCAAGTACACCAAACGCCGGTTCGGCGAAGGCCGCCGTTTATTCAAGATGGCGCCGCTGCATCATCATTTTGAGTTGCTGGGTTGGAGCGAGACACAGATCGTGCAGCGGTTCTGGCTGATCGGGATTTGGTCGGCGATGATTGGAATCGCGTTAGCGCTATTGTAGCAATGCACAATTCACAATGCATAATGCACAGTTCATAATGCATAATGCGAAGCACGGATTTATTTTCACTCGTCACTCGTCACTTTTTCATGACTAAACCACTCACTCCAATTGCCGATCATTACATCGTCGTGCTGGGACTGGCCCGGCAAGGACTGGCGGCGGGGCGCTGGCTGGCGGCGCAGGGCGCGCACGTCACCATCAGCGATGTGAAGCCGGCGGGGCAGTTGACGGCGGAGATCGAAGCGCTGCGCGATGTGAACGTGAAGTTCGCGCTGGGCGGGCATCCGCTGTCGCTGTTGGATGAGTGCGATATCCTGTGTTTGAGTGGCGGCGTCCCGATCGATCTGCCCATCGTGGAGGAAGCGCGGCGGCGCGGCATCGCGTTGACGAATGACGCACAGCTGTTTGTAGAGCGCTGCGACGCGCCCATCATCGGCATTACGGGTTCGGCGGGCAAGACGACGACGACGACGTTGACGGGCGAGATTTTGCGCGCGGCCAAATATGAGACGTGGGTGGGCGGCAATATCGGCAATCCGCTGATCGGTGATCTCGATCAGATCGTGCCGACCCATCGGGCGGTGATGGAACTGTCGAGTTTTCAACTGGACGTGATGACGATCAGCCCGCAGGT
>JACRBO010000458.1 GCA_016219235.1 Chloroflexota bacterium | reverse complement strand
GATGAAGTGGGACCGGGCGTTGATCCACTATCACCGGGCAATGTATTGATCTTTACGAACGGCCCGCTGACGGCGACGGGCTCTCAGACGAGCAATCGGTTCTCGGTCTCGACGAAAAGCCCGTTGACGGGCACGATCCTCGATGCGAACTCCGGCGGCTTCTGGGGCATGCAGTTCAAGAAAGCCGGTTACGATGCGTTGATCGTGCGCGGCCGCGCCGACAAACCGGTGTACATCGAGATCAAACCGGCTGAGGTCGTGATCAAAGACGCGGCGCAGTTATGGGGCAAGCGCGTCATGGAGACGACCAAAGCGCTGGGCCAGAACGACAACAAGCGCAACGTCTTGTGCATCGGCCCGGCGGGTGAGAATCTCAGCCGCATCGCGGCGATCATGAACGACGGCCAGCGCAGCCTGGCGCGCGGCGGCCCCGGCGCGGTGATGGGCAGCAAGAATTTGAAAGCGATCGTGGTGGAAGGCAAGACACGGCCTGACATTGTCGATGCCGAGCAATTCAAGTTTATGCTGTATGAGACGCGCAAGTTGCTGCGGGCCAGCCCGTTGACCAGCCAGGCCCTGCCGGAATTCGGCACGGTCGTGATGATGAACGTCGTCAACGCCATCGGCGCGCTGCCCACGCGCAACTATCAGCAGTCGCAGTTTGAGCACGCCGAAGACATTTCTGGCGAGGCGCTGACGGAGAAATATCTCGTCAAGAATGCTTCGTGCTGGGCGTGTCCGATCGGCTGTACGCGCATCAGCAAGACGGACAAAGTGGAAGGCGAAGGGCCGGAATATGAGACGACGTGGGCGTTCGGTGCGCAGTGCGGCATCAATGATTTGCCCGCCATCATCGAAGCGAATGCCATCTGCAACGATCTGGGCATGGACACCATCTCGGCCGGATCGACGATCGCGTGCGCGATGGAATTGACCGAGAAGGGCCAACTCGATTCCGATCTGCGGTTCGGACGCGCGGACTTGCTGGCATCAACGCTGGAAGACATGGGCTATCGACGCGGGCTGGGCGCTGAACTAACGGACGGCAGCCTGCGTTTCGCGACGAAGTACGGTCACCCTGAATTGTCGATGAGCGCCAAAGGACTTGAGATGCCGGCGTATGATCCGCGCGGCATGCAGGGGCAGGGCTTGTTGTATGCCACTTCTAATCGGGGCGCGTGCCACATGCGCGGCAACATGCTCGGCCTGGAAGTGCTGGGGCTGCCCAAGTTGATCGATCGGTTCCAGGTGCAGGGCAAATCGAGTTACGTGATCCTGCACCAGAATGCGTCGGCGATGATCGATTCGCTCGTCATCTGCAAGTTCACCAACCTGGGTGTGGCCGACGAATACTTCGCGCGCGTGTTAACGGCTGTAACGGGCCTGCCGTATTCGACCAACGATCTCATCAGGACGGGCGAGCGCGTCTGGAATCTGGAGCGGCTGTACAATCTGCGCGAAGGCTTTACGCGCAAGGAAGACACGCTACCGCCGCGCATGCTCAACGAAGCGGTGGCCGACGGGCCGAGCAAAGGCTGGGTGAGCAAGCTGGAGCCGATGTTATATGAGTACTATCGGGCGCGCGGCTGGGACGATCAGGGTGTGCCCAAAGCGAAGAAATTAGCCGAGTTGGGCCTGGCTGACTTGATGGAGGCAGTACGATGATCGATGAACGAATTTACCAACAATTTGCGGAAGTCGGCCGCGATCTGTATGAGCACACGATGATCAGTTCACACGGCGGCAACCTGAGCATGCGGCTGGGCGACCGGGTGATCATCAAGCGGCGCGGCGCGCAGCTGGGGCGCTTGAAGCCGCACGATCTGGTCGAGACGCTGATCGAGAAGAACGACAGCGGCGTGACGATCGCCTCGACCGAACTGCTGGCCCATCGCACGATCTACATGCAGACGCCCGCGCTGGCTATCGTCCACTGCCATCCGCGCACGGCCATTGCGTTGTCGCTGTCGCGCGAAGAGATCATCCCGATTGACAACGAAGCCTCCTATCTGCTCAAGAAGGTGCCCATCATCTGGGAAGAGTTCGCGTCTGGCACGCCGGAGATGGCGAACAAACTCGCGGCGGCGTTGCAGCAATACAAGGTCGTGATGCTGCGCGGCCACGGCAGCTTTGCCATCGGCCAGACGCTGGACGAGGCGTTCTTTTGGACTTCGACGCTGGAGGAAGCCTGTGACATCATCCTCCGGGCGAAGGCCATCAACGAGCCGTTCATCGAGTATCGCAAGATGAGCGAGGGCTACAGTAAGTGGTGAGTGGTAAGTGACGAGTGACGAGTAATGCGTAACACGTAATGCGCAGCCAACCACCATTACGGAGTACGACTCCCCTGAAAAAAGGCTCCAGCCGCCGGGGACGGCGCTGTGAACAGTTCTTTCAGTAGAGTCGGAGTTCGTATTACGCATTACAGAGGGCTGCATCTGGCACGTGGCGCTCTATGCCTCGGCAATGCTTGTAAACGGGAATTGTGCAGAATGTCCAAAAATTGCACCTTGACAGGGGTGCAATTTTTTTAGTATACTCACTGACAGCGCTGTCGTCATCGATAACGACAGGGTTGTCTGTTTCTCTTATTGTTCCCATTAGAATCTTCTCCACTTTAGTCGGGTAAGCCGCGCCGCCTCTGGCGCGAGTAGAACGTCGCATTTTTGGCAAGCGGATCCAAACTCTTTGGTCTGGCGATGGAAATGCACGTCACTCTTCAAGATGTAGCCAGGTTAGCAGGCGTTTCAACCAAGACCGTGTCGCGCGTGGTGAACAACCAGAGCGAGATCAGCGCGGCGACGCGCGAACGCGTTCAGGCCGCCATCGAGCAGCTGGGCTATCGGCCCAACATCCTGGCGCGCAGCCTGGTCAATCGTCGCACCAACACGCTGGCGGTAGTCGCCTGGGGCATTGACTATTACGGGCCATCACAGACCGTGGTCGGCATCGAGAATCGCTCGGACGATCTGGGCTACTCACTGTTACTCAACTTGCGGACACGTCCGGATGAGACGAACATGGATCGCGTGTTGGATACGCTGGTCGATCGGCGCGTCGACGGCATTATCTGGGCCGTGCCGGAAGTGGGCGATAACCGATCGTGGATCAGCCCCGATCGGCTGCAGCAACTCCCCCCGATCGTGTTTCTCAGCGCCCGACCGCGCGACGGCCTGATGTCGGTCTCGGTGGATAACGGCTGTGGCGCGATCCTGGCAACGCGGCATCTGATCGAGCAAGGCCGCCGCAAGATTGCGCAGATCGCCGGCCCGATGAAGTGGTGGGAGTCCCGCGAGCGTCAGAGTGGCTGGGAAGCGACGCTGTTGGAACACGGCCTGACGCCGTCGCCGGACCTAGTGGTGGAAGGGGACTGGTCGGCGGCGAGCGGAGCGCAGGCCATGCGGACTTTGCTGGCGCGCGCGCCGGACATCGACGCGGTGTTTGTCGCCAGCGATCAAATGGCGATGGGCGCGCTGGGTGTGCTGCACCAGGCCGGACGACGTATCCCCGGCGATGTCGCCCTGGTCGGTTTCGATAACATCCCCGAATCCGCTTTCTACTGGCCGCCGCTGACGACGGTTTATCAGCAATTGATTGATGTGGGCAGCCTGGCCGTTCAGAAATTGCACGAATGGATCGAATCTCAGCGCAAAGAAGCAACCACTTTTACGCTTCAGGCGACGGTGTTGACGCCGGAATTGATCGTGCGCCAGAGTTCAGTCTGTAAGGAGTAATGATGCAGTATCGTGAGTTGGGCCGCACCGGTTGGAAAGTCTCAGCGATTAGCTTCGGCGCGTGGGCCATCGGCAGCGCGTGGGGGGCAGTCGATGACAAAGAATCATCGACTGCGCTGCGCCGCGCCGTCGAGCTGGGCGTGAACTTCTTCGACACCGCCGATGTGTACGGCGACGGTCACAGCGAGCGGCTGTTGGCGCAGCTCAAGCGCGAACGCAAGGAAGAGATCATTATCGCCACGAAGGCCGGTCGGCGGTTGAACCCGCACGTGGCGAGCGGCTACAATCGTCAGAACCTCACGGCTTTCATTGAACGTAGTTTAAGGAACCTCGAAACGGACTGCCTCGATCTGGCGCAGCTGCATTGTCCGCCCACTGAAGTGTTTTACATGCCAGAGACGTTCGGCGTGCTGGACGACCTCACAAAACAAGGCAAAATCCGCTATTACGGCGTCAGCGTTGAGAAAGTCGAAGAGGCGCTGAAAGCCATCGAATATCCGGGCGTGCAGTCCGTGCAGATTATCTACAACATTTTCCGGCAACGCCCCGCTGATCTATTCTTCGCACGCGCGCAACAACTCAAGGTCGGTATTCTGGCGCGACTGCCATTGTCGTCGGGGATGCTGACGGGCAAGCTGACGCGATCGAGCACGTTTGCGGCCGACGATCACCGCCAGTTCAATCGGCACGGCGAATCGTTTGATCGCGGCGAGACCTTCTCGGGTGTCGATTACGATTTGGGATTGGATGTCGTCGAAGAACTGCGGCCACTCGTGCCCGCTGGTCAATCGATCCCACCAAAAGACGGGGATTATTCCATGGCCGAATTTGCGCTGCGGTGGATTCTGATGGCGGACGCGGTCACGTGCGCGATTCCGGGTGCGCGGCGACCGTCGCAAGCAGAAAGCAACTGCCGGGCCGCCGACCTGCCACCGATCGATGCCGCAACGATGGCGAAGGTGCGCGAGATTTACGATCGCCGCATCCGTGAGCACGTGCATCACTACTGGTAATAATCTGGGTGTGGCTAACATCGGTTGATCGCCGGTCAAGACCTCGGAGGTTTCATGAGACGGTCAACCGCGGCACACTGGCGGGTGAAAACCTCCGAGGTCTGCGTCCGTCACTTCACCAACCGGATTTCGCCACACCCTAATAATCTCACGCAAAGCCGCCAAGAGGCAAAGAAAGGAAAGCAATCTTTGCTACTTGGCGTGAGGTTTTGGTTTTCGACAGTATCGAATTATCACGACCAATCGCTTGAAACGCGATTGCCCAAGGAGCCTGCAATCATGATCGACCTGCAGCAACTTGAAGTCTGGTTTGTTACCGGCAGTCAACATTTGTACGGGCCGGAGACTCTGGAAAAAGTAGCCGAACATTCCCGCGAGATCGCGCAGACGCTCGATCAGTCTGGCCTGCCCGTGCGCGTGGTGTTCAAGCCGGTGGTGACTACACCAGACGTGATTTATGAAGTGTGTCTGGCAGCGAATGCGGCCAAAAACTGCATTGGTCTGATCACGTGGATGCACACTTTCTCGCCTGCCAAGATGTGGATCGCGGGCCTGTCGGCGCTGAAGAAGCCGTTCCTGCATCTGCACACGCAATACAACCGCGACATCCCGTGGCCGACGATTGACATGGACTTCATGAACCTCAATCAGGCGGCGCACGGCGACCGCGAATTTGGCTTCATCGGCAGCCGCATGCGGCTCAATCGCAAGGTGGTGGTGGGGCACTGGCAGGAAGCGGATGTGCAGACGCAGATCGGCACGTGGATGCGGGCCGCGGCGGCGTGGCACGATATGCAGGGCCTGCGCGTGGCGCGCTTCGGCGACAACATGCGCCAGGTAGCCGTGACCGAAGGCGATAAGGTCGAGGCGCAGCTGCGCTTTGGCTACTCCGTCAATGGCTATGGCATGGGCGATCTGGTGAAGGTCGTGAACGAAGCCAGCGACGCGGATGTGGATCACCTCGTGGCCGAGTACGAGGATTCCTACATCGTGGCCGCGCCCTTGCGGACGAACGGCGAACGGCGACAGTCTTTGCGCGACGCCGCCCGCATCGAAGTGGGCTTGCGGCGCTTTTTAGAGCAGGGCGGTTTCAAGGCGTTTACGGACACCTTTGAAGATTTGCACGGCCTGACGCAACTGCCCGGCATCGCCGTGCAGCGCCTGATGGCCGACGGTTACGGCTTTGGCGCGGAAGGCGACTGGAAGACCTCGGCGTTTGTGCGTGCGGTGAAAGTGATGGCGTCGGGTTTACCTGGCGGCTCATCGTTCATGGAAGATTACACCTATCATCTGCACAGCAACGGCCAGCAAGTCCTGGGCGCGCACATGCTCGAAATTTGCGAATCGATCGCAGCGGCGAAGCCGTCGCTGGAGATTCATCCACTGTCGATCGGCGGCAAGGCGGACCCCATCCGATTGGTCTTCGACACCCCGCCCGGCCCGGCCATCAACGTGTCGGTGGTCGATATGGGCGATCGCTTCCGCATGATCGTCAACGCGGTGGATGTCGTCGCGCCAGCCGAGCCGCTGCCGAAGCTGCCCGTGGCGCGCGCGCTCTGGCTGCCGCAGCCGAATTTGAAGGTCGCTGCGACCGCGTGGATTCTGGCCGGTGGCGCGCATCACACCGTGTTCAGCCAGGCGATCGGCGCGGAGCATTTGGAAGATTTCGCCTCGATGGCGGACGTTGAGTATTTGTTGATCGACAACGACACGAAGTTGTCGGAGTTCAAGAAGGAACTGCGCTGGAACGATCTGTACTATCACCTGATGACGCCGCGACGGTAAATACGGGCGAATGAATTCGCGGCAACAAAGACACGAAGTCGGCCTACGCCGACTAGCTGACGCAGGTCGGCTTCGTGCAACGGTTGGTGCGGTTTTAGCCGCCAGGCAGACTGGATGCCCGACAAATGCATTCGGGCATGACAGGCGAATGAATTCGCGGCAACAAAGACACGAAGTCGGCCTGCGCCGAGGCGGTAAATACGGGCGAATGAATTCGCGGCAACAAAGACACGAAGTCGGCCTGCGCCGACTGGCTGACGAAGGTCGGCCAGGTGTAGCGGTTGGTGCAGTTTTAACTGCCGAAGTGAGTGAAAGATGACCGAACTCGATCTAAAACTCGATCGCATCAAAGACCTGCTGGCGAAGTATGGCGTCAACGCGGTGCTCTTGCAGCGGAGCAGCAGTTTTGCGTGGGCCACGTGCGGCGCTGCGTCGTACATCAACACCGCGACGGATTATGGCGTCGGCTCACTGCTGATCACGCCGACGGGCCGCTATCTGATCACCAACAATATCGAAGCACCGCGCTTTGAGCGTGAGGAGCAACTGGCCGCGCAAGGCTGGGAGTTCAAACTCGCGCCGTGGTATGAAACGAATGACGCCGTGGCGAAGTTGACGCGCGGCTTGAAACTCGCGGCTGATAGCCCGTATCCCGGCGCGATCGATCTGTCCGGCGAAATCTCGCACTTGCGGGCCGACCTCACGCCTGAAGAAGACGAGCGTTTTCGTGAGGTTAGCCGCCTGTGCGCGAGTGCTATGGACACTGCGATTCGCGCCATTCGCCCGGGCCTGACGGAGTTCGAGATCGCCGCCGTGCTCAATCGAGAGACGCAGGCGCGCGGGGTGTTGCCCAGCGTGTGTCTTATCGCCACCGACGAGCGCATCATTAACTATCGGCATCCGCTGCCCACCGACAAAAAGATGGACAAGTATGCCATGCTGGTGTTGTGCGGTCGCAAGTATGGCCTGGTGTGTTCGTTGACGCGCCTGGTGCATTTCGGTGCCCTGTCTAGCGAAGTGCGCCACAAGATGCAGGCCATCGCGCAGATCGATGCAACGTTTATCGCGGCGACGCGGCCCGGCGTGACCATCGGCGAAGTGTTCCGGCAAGCGACGGATGCCTATGCGGCTGTTGGTTTCCCGACCGAATGGCAGTTGCATCATCAGGGTGGGCCGGCGGCGTATGAACCGCGCGAGTGGATTGCAACGCCGACTTCAACGGAAGCGGTGAAGGCCGGGCAAGTGTATGCGTGGAATCCATCGATTACGGGCGCGAAGTCCGAGGACACGATATTGATCGGTGCGAACGGCAATGAGATCCTGACCCAGATTCCCGATTGGCCGCTGCTGCCGATCGAGATGGGCGGGCAGATCGTTAATCGGCCCGCGATTCTGGAAGTGTGAAGACGGATCGCGGAATAAACGGATCAGGAATGGGTCCGTGCTTTCGTAATCAGCAGTCAACAACACTTGCACTGCGCTGCATGCAGTGCAGGTGTCAACAATCAGCACTTCACAGGAGGCGAACATGAATCCCGACGATTC
>JACRBO010000457.1 GCA_016219235.1 Chloroflexota bacterium | reverse complement strand
GCCGATGCTCGCCGGCAGGCACAAAGCGCCCTGCAAGCCGTGCTTGATTTGCTGCACCGCCGCCTGCCCCCGTTTGACGCTCCGGGTCTGATATAATCGCACCGCACGCTGCACCCTTCCGGCACAAATTTTCGCTGTTGAAAGTCAATGATGGCCCCGACGCCCGAATACCTTATCGACGAATATCGCCGCCGTTTCAACCACGCATCTGAGCCGGTTCGACTGGTCCGCTCGCCCTATCGCATCTGCCCGCTGGGCGCGCACGTCGATCATCAACTGGGTCTGGTCACCGGCATGACTATCGACGCGCCGATCTGGCTGGCCTACGTGCCCAATGACGATGGCTGCGTCCGCCTGCACAGCCTCGAATTCAGCCCGCCCGTCGAGTTTGATGTGCGCGCTATTCCGGCCAAAATTGACGCCCATTGGGGCAATTACGCGCGCGGCGCGGCCTGGGCATTGAATCGGCACACACCGCTGCGACGCGGCTTCGATGGCCTGGTCGCCGGATCATTGCCGATCGGCGGGCTGAGTTCATCGGCGGCGGTGGGCATCGCGTATTTGCTGGCGTTGGAAGACGTGAACGGCCTCGCGATGAGTCCGCTGGAGAACGTCGAATTCGATCGGGCGATTGAGAACGGTTACGTGGGCCTGAACAACGGCATCCTCGATCCGTCGATGATCCTGCTCAGTCAGCCGCAGCATCTGACCGCGCTGGATTGTCAATCGATGGAATTCGATCACATCGCATCGCCGTTAAGCGACGATGATTTCGATCTCGTCATCGTGTATTCCGGCGCGGGGCGCGCGCTGGTCAACTCCGGTTACAATCAGCGCGTGGCCGAATGTGCCGCCGCCTCGGCGCAATTGCTGCTGCGCGCGGGCCTGCACGTCGATGGCGCGCCGCGTCTGCGCCACGTACCGGAAGAGGTGTTTCAACAGCATCAACATGAATTGGCTCTGCCTTTGCGCAAACGCGCCGCGCATTTCTTCTCGGAAAATGAGCGCGTGCGGCAGGGGCTAAACGCCTGGCGCAGCGGCGATCTCAAACACTTCGGGGAATTGATGACACACTCGG
Source organism: Chloroflexota bacterium (assembly GCA_016219235.1). Next base: position 1,691 of record JACRBO010000457.1, on the reverse strand, counting down.
GCGAGAGTTCGATCAACAATTACGAGGCCGGTTCGCCGCACCTCATCGCGCTGCATGAGATTCTCAACGGCTGCGCGGGCGTGCAGGGCGCGCGTTTCGCGGGCGGCGGCTTCGGCGGCTGCTGCATCGGCCTGTCTGATCCGGCGAAGCGCGGCGAGATTACCGAGACCATCGCGCGCCAGTATCCAACGCGCCACCCCGATGTAGCCGGCACCTATCGCGTGTTCTTTCAAAAACCCGACGGCGCCGCGTGCTACTGGGAGGCGCGCTAATCATGGTCAAACAAGCCGTTATTCTCGCGGCCGGGCGTGGCAATCGCTTGCAGCCGTTGACGCTCACGCGCTCCAAAGCGATGATGCCCATCGCGGGTCTGCCCATGATCGAGCGCGTGATGGATACGCTGACGCACAACGGTCTGCAAGAGTTTGTGTTGGTGGTCAGCCCTGATGATGCGGCCATCTACGATCATTTCACGCGGCATTCGCGCTATGCCGATCGCGTGACGTGGGCGTATCAGGCCGAACGGCATGGCATGGCGCACGCGCTGTTGCAGGCCGCGCCGCACATTCACGGCGATTTCGTGCTGTCCGCGTGCGATAACCTGGTGCCCGAACAGCACATCGCGGCGATGATGCAGCGTTTCGATCACGGCGCGCGCGGCGTCCTGAGTCTGATGCGCATCCCGATCGAGCGTTCGGTCTCGACGGGCATGGTGGCGCTGAACGGCGATCACGGCGCGGGCCGCATCACGCGCATCGTCGAGAAGCCGCAGCCGCCTGAATCGCCGTCGGATATTTCCAGCCTGCCCCTGTATGTGTTTGCTTCGCATTTGCTGGATTATCTGCCGCTGGTCAAACCGTCGCCGCGCGGCGAGTATGAATTGCAGGACGCGATTCAAATGTTGATCGATACCGGCGAAGTGGTCGCGGGGGTGCTCACAGCCGATCGGTTGACGGTGACGAACGCGGCTGACTTGCTAAAGATCAATCTGCACTATTTAGCCGCCGCAACCGATCGGCTGGTGAACGGCCCGATCGATCCGGCCACGCAGCTGATCGATCCGATCTTGATCGAAGCGGACACATCGATCGGCCGCCGCTGCACCATCGGCCCGGCGGTGTACGTCGAGAGCGGCGCGGCCATCGGGCACGGCGTCACCCTGCGCGAATCGATCGTGCTGCGCGGCGCCTGTGTGCCCGACGGCGCGCACATCGTGCAGCAGGTAGTGGTGTAAGGCCAGGTCATATCGCACGGCAAGCCGCCCTACACCGGGAGACCAACATGTCTGAACCGCTTGAAATAGTCGTCGGCCAATTGCTGGCCGAAAAGAAACTGACCCTGTCTTTGGCCGAAAGCTGCACCGGCGGCCTGATCGGTCATCGCATCACGGACGTGCCCGGCAGTTCCGAGTATTTCATGGGCGGCGTGGTGGCCTACTCGTACGACGCGAAAGAGAAGTTCCTGACCGTGCGGCACAATACGCTGTACGACTTCGGCGCGGTCAGCCCGGAAACCGCCATCGAGATGGCCCGTGGCGCACGGCGCGCCTTTGGCACAGACATCGCCCTCAGTGTGACGGGCATCGCGGGGCCGGGCGGCGGCTTGCCGGGCAAGCCGGTGGGGCTGGTGTACATCAGCCTGTCCGCGCGTACCTTCGAACGCACCGAAAAATTCGTGTGGCAGAAGGATCG
>JACRBO010000447.1 GCA_016219235.1 Chloroflexota bacterium | reverse complement strand
GCCCACAAACGCCGCCTCGATCGCCTTGCGCCCGTCGTCCTCGCTGCGTTTGTCGATCTGCACGATGGCGTGCAGCCACGACGCGCCGCCGGGATCGACGTTGACATCGAGGCACTTCACGACTTCGTTGACTTTCTTGAAGATGGTGGGTTCGCGCGGCATGCCCATCAGCAGTTTGTGCTCCAGCACGCCGGGCAGCAGCGCCTGCCAGATCGCATCGCGGCGATGGGTGATGGCTTTGACTTCAAACACCGGTTCCTGTCGAATGACATCATACGTTTCGGTCAGATCGACGAACGGCCCTTCGGCGTGCAACCGATCGAGATGGACCGTGCCTTCGATCACGAATTCCGCGTCCGCCGGGACCAGGAGATCGATCGAGTGGGCGCGCACCACGGGCGTTGGCTCCAGCGCATTGGCTATCGTCAATTCATCGATCCCCAGATCGACCGAGGTGGCGGCTGCCGCCAGCACATTCGGCGAGTTGCCCACACAGATCGCTATATCTAGATGCTTCAGGTCGCGCAGGTAGGTGTCGAAGTGGCGCGAGCGCACGATGCGCATCGCCATCGCCGTCGGCGAGAGTTGCATACAGCGATGAAAGTCGGCGTTTTGCCCATATTTAGGATGTCTGGCGATGACGACGCCCGAACTGATGTAGTTGCCGCCGTCCAGTTCGCAGTGACGCAGCAAGGGCAGCGCGTCGAGGTCGGGAGCGGTGACGATCACTTCCTGACACGGCGCGGCAGTGACAACTTCGCAGGGGCGGCGCTGATCGATCGCGCTGGCGAGGAACGGAATGATGTCGCTGACCTGAATGCCGAAGTAATCGGCAAAGGCCGTTTTGCTGCAAAACAAATTGCCCATCACGCGGAAGGCAGATTCTTTGACGCATTCAAACAGCACAGGCTCAGGCTCAAGTTGCTTCAGCACGCCCGCAATTTCATAGGTTTTGGAGACAGGCGCGGTGACGTGCACAAGGTCGCCGCACTGATCGAGCCGTTGGAGATAGTCACGCAGGGACATGAAAACTCGCTTTCTAACCGGATTGACAGCGTCGATTATACAACAGGTGTTTCGCAGACCTGGGATTGGTTTTTGACACGCATCCCCACCCCACGTATAATCGGCCATCGCGTAGTCCGCCCGGCGTCGGGCGGTTTTTGTGTGAGGTCCCTTTATGATGTCAGTTGATAAACGAAACGGCATTCTGCGCCGAACGGTCGATTCCAAGCCCAAGCGCACCTTGCGCTCGTACTTCATCGGCCGGCCGCTGAATACGTCCGATGCCGCCCACCAGACCATCGGCAAGGCCGTGGGCCTGGCGGTGTTTGCCTCGGACGCTCTGTCGTCCACGGCCTATGCGACGCAGGAAATCCTGGTGATTCTGGCGGCGGCCGGTTCGCTGGCGCTGGGCTACGTGTTTCCCATCTCGCTGGCGATTGTTGCCCTGCTGGCTGTCGTCACGATTTCGTACGAGCAGACCATTCACGCCTATCCGGGCGGCGGTGGCGCGTACATCGTGGCGCGCGACAACCTGGGTGAATTGCCCGCCCAGACCGCCGGTGCAGCGTTGCTGACCGACTATGTGCTTACGGTCGCCGTGTCGGTGTCATCGGGCGTAGCGCAGCTGGCGTCAGCCTATCCCGAACTGGCGCCGTGGAAGGTGTGGATCGCCGTGGTCATGGTGGGCTTCATCATGTTGATCAACCTGCGCGGTGTGAAAGAATCCGGGACGGTCTTTGCCATCCCCACCTACTTTTTTATTCTGATGATGTTCCTCACGGTTGGAACGGCCTTTGTGCGGTACTTGAGTGGCAGCCTGGGCGGGGTCATTGATCCGCCGCATGCGGAGATGTTGGAAACGCTGCAACCCATTACGCTGTTCTTGATCTTGCACGCGTTTTCCAGCGGTACGACGGCGTTGACGGGCGTCGAGGCGATCTCCAACGGCATTACGGCCTTCAAAGAACCGCGCAGTCGCAATGCCGGTGCGACGCTGATCGCCATGTCGTTGATCCTGGGGACGTTGTTTCTCAGCATCAGTTTTCTGGCGCATCAAATTCAGGCCGTGCCGTCGGAATTGGAAACGGTTATCTCACAGTTGGCACGCACGGCGTTTGACGGGCGCAACATCCTCTATCTGGGTACGATTGGCGCGACGACGATCATCTTGATTATGGCGGCCAACACCGCCTTCGCGGATTTTCCGCGGTTGGGCGCACTGCACGCCGGCGACGGTTTCCTGCCGCGGCAGTTGACCTATCGCGGCAGCCGCCTGGTGTATTCGCGCGGCATCATGACATTGGCCGCCATCGCGTCCGGCCTGATCATCCTGTTCAACGCCAGCGTAACGGCGCTGATTCCGTTGTACGCCATCGGCGTGTTTCTATCGTTCACGTTGTCGCAGGCGGGCATGGCGCGCCGCTGGTGGAAAATCGGCCATTTGCAGCCGGGCCAGGAAATCAAAGAACCCGGCTCGGTCCTGCGTTATGAGAGCGGTTGGCGGCTGAAGATGGTCATTAACGGCTTCGGCGCGGTGTGCACGGCCATCGTGATGTTCGTATTTGCAATTACCAAATTCAACGATGGCGCGTGGATCGTGCTGATTCTGACGCCGACGCTGGTCGCCATTTTCTTCCGCATTCACCACCATTACAAAGATGTGGCGAAGCATCTGACGCTGGAGCATTACGACGTGCCGCTGCGCATCACACGCCACCGCGTGATCGTGCCGATCAGCAGCGTGCATCGCGGGGCGCTGGCGGCGCTGCGCTACGCCCGATCGCTCTCGGAAGACGTGACGGCGGTGCACGTGGCGATCGATCCGGCGGACGGCGAAAAGGCCCAGCAGAAATGGGTCACATGGGGTGACGGGACCCGATTGGTCATTCTCGACTCGCCGTACCGCCTGCTGTTGGAGCCGCTGCTGGCCTACATCGAAGAGATCGACGCGCAGCGCCAGCCCAACGAGGCGCTGACGGTGGTGGTGCCGCAATTCGTGCCGCGGCATGACATCGACAATGCGCTGCACATGCGCACTGCCAACATCTTACGCGAGGCGCTGTTGCACCGGCCTGGGATCATCATCACCGATGTGCCGTATCAGATTGAGTGAGGCGGGAAGCAAGAGGCAGGATGCAGGATGCGGGATGCAGGACGCATTACGAATTATGCACTGTGAATTATGCATTGTGAATTGTGAATTGAGCATTGTGCATTGATCATTGAAACGAGGTTTGCCATGAAGATCATCATTGTGGGGTGCGGGCGCGTGGGCGCGGAGTTGGCGCAGTCGATGTCACACGCCAATCACGACGTCACCATTGTGGACGTGAAGACATCGTCGTTCGATCGGTTGGGGGCGACCTTCCGGGGCCGCACCGTGGTCGGCGTGTGCTTCGATCGGGACGTGTTGATCCGCGCCGGGATCGAATCGGCCGAGGCCTTTGCGGCGGTTACCTCCAGCGACAACGCGAATGCGCTGGCGGCGCGCATCGCCCGCGATAAGTTTGCCGTGCCGCGGGTGGTGGCGCGCATCTACGATCCGCAGCGGCGCGCTCTGTACGATAAGCTGGGTTTGCAAACGATCTCGTCGGCCAGCTGGGGCGCGACGCAGATCGAACGGCTGTTGACCGCGCGGGAATTCGAGCCGGTCTATTCGATCTGCGACGGCGATGTGCAGATCGTGCAGGTGATGGTGGAAGAGGCGCTGAATGGCCGGCCGGCCAGCCTGCTGGCGCAGCCCGACGAGTCGGTGCTGATTTCGGTCACACGCAATAGCCAGACCTTTATCCCGCGCGCAGACACGGTGCTGCAACTCGGCGACATTGCCATGCTGGGCATCCGGGTGAGCGCGTTGAAGCACCTCAAATCGATCGTAGCCATGAAGTGGGAGGCGTGAGATGTTTGTCATTATTGTAGGCGGCGGCCAGGTCGGATCACATCTCGCCAGTCTGCTACTGGCGGGCGGCCACAAGGTGCACGTGATTGACGAACGGCCCGATGTGCTGGCGCGCATTCACCGGGAACTGCCCACCGAGAGCATTTTTGAAGGCGACGGCTCGAACGTGGAATTGCTGCGGCTGGCCGGCATCGAGCATGCCGAGGTGGTGGCGGCGGTGACGGGCTTCGACGAAACCAATTTGATGGTGACGCACCTGGCGCGCTTCGAGTTTCGCGTGCCGCGCATCATCGGGCGGGTGAACAGCCCCAAGAATGCGTGGCTGTTTACACCGGAGATGGGCGTGGATGTGGCGATCAATCAGGCCGACATGATGGCGCACCTGATCGCGGAAGAGATGTCGCTGGGCGACATGATGACGCTGATGAAATTGCGCAAGGGACAGTATTCGCTGGTGGAAGAGAAAGTGCATCCCACGGCATTAGCGGTGGGCAAGGCCATTCGCGATTTGAAACTGCCGTCCGAATGCGTGCTGGCCGCGGTGATTCGCAAGGGCGAGTTGATCATTCCGCGCGGCGATCTGGTCTTGCAGGCGGCCGACGAGATTCTGGCCGTGGTACACAGCAATGAGATTACGGCGCTGGCGCAGCTGCTGGCCCGAACGGATTGATCGTCTTCAGCGGATGCCTGCGGCGAAACGGATAAACAATCTTCAACGGATGCCTGCGGCATATCGGATAAGCGGATGGGGTTAGACCTCATCCGCTGTTTTTATTCCAGCCCGAACGCCCATCGCAAGATTTGATGTCTGCCGCAAAGACCTTGGAGGTTTCGCGCAGCGCCCCGTAACGAAGCGGAGCGGGAACGACCTGGCGAGCAGTGCTGACGGGCTAACTCGAAACACCGTCAGCCGAGGCCTGATCGTCAACGAAAATCTCTGAGGTCTGGCCCGCTGCCTGCGGTTGTCGGGCAGCTACCGGGTTGTCTCGGCTCTTGCCTTAAGCGCTTTGTCCATTTCTTCAAAACCGCGCCTTGAGTGGGTGTCTATGTCGCTGGCTTGAAGTGGAATAAGCAGGCCCGTAAATGTTTCCCGGTCAATGAAGCGCACACTGTTATCGCCTGTCGGTTCGATGAGAAAGCTGTGCTCGCCCTGGAAGAAGGCCGGCAGGATGACGTGATATTTCCAGCGTAGCTCCCGATTCGGCGCGGCTTTGATGACGGTGCAATGTAAGGTCATTTCCTTTGAGCCCGACCGAAACGTGATGTCAACCTTGTCACCTGCTCTGGCTTGCCCGCTGGCATGGTGAATGAACGGATTCCATTCAGGGTACTTGTTCAAATCTGTCAGAACTTGCCAGACTTGTTCCGGCGAGGCCTGAATCTCGATTTCGGTGCGAAGCTCTTTCATGGAAACACACTCCTTGTGTTATCCCGTGGCCAGTCCCTGGTGTATCATCTCGAATAGAGTCGGGCGCTCCCCGGGCACACTATGGTTTAAGAAAGCAGCGGCATTGATTGCCCGCCATGCCCGGTATTGCTCGCGCCCGTTGGGTGAGTGCGCAAAATAGGTATTAAGATAGGTGTTGAGCAGGGTTTTTCGGATAATCTCGATCAACCAACGGCCCGGTGTGCCCGGCGGTGGTTGCCCGATACTGAGCACGACGACGGACCGGGCCATGTCACTCACTGGCTGGCCGCGGGTCGCCCCCAGCCAATCGATGATGACAGGCCCCCGCGCGGTCAGCATGATATTGCCCGGATGAAAATCGCCATGGCATATGTGATGCCCTTCAGGCAATTTGTTCAAGACTTCGAATAACTGCTGTTTCAGATCTTCAGGAATTAGCTCGTTGTTCTCAATGTCACCCCGGAGCCAATCACGTTGGTCAAGCCAATCCGCCGGGGCGGAGCAAGCATGAACTTCAACCTGCAACTTCGCCAGCAATCGCGCCAGACCGACCACGCGCCAGGGCTGTTTGCCGAGGATTTCCAACATGGAGGGTCCCTTGATATGCTCCATGATGAAACCCCGGCGCCCATCGATGTCCACAACTTCGCCGAAGTATGGCACTGGCAAACCGGCGCGGTGGACGTCTTGACCGAAGCGCGCTTCGATGTCAGCCCATTCCTGCGGGGCTTGCTCCATAAGTAATTTTACGACTTTGCCATCTTCCCATTCATAGACCTCGGAGTTGCGCCCTATGCCAATCAATTTGCTCTGGTCAAGCATAAGAGCCTCCTGGTATCAATTGCTGAAGGGGCTGCCCAACATCCACATCCCCGGATTTATTCGATTTCTTCTTCCATCAAGAAAATCATGGGTGAATCTGGCTGATAATAAACACGGACAACATTTCGATCTATTAGTTTTGAGTAAATATCCTCGTTCACATCGACACGCACAGATTGCAGATTCGGGAAAAGGACTCTTTGTTCAGCAGTCAACTCGAGATTCAAGTGATAACTTGGGTGCGAAGAGTGGGGTATACCATATCCATCCTCCCACGATCCGCCCGGGTAATGTTGGCGGTTGATAATGGACACTTCGGCCGATCTACATGTGTACTTCCATTCGTGATGTGCTTCCCTGAGTTTTTTTGTGTCTCGATCCGTTTGTCGTTTTGCCAGAATAACAAGAATCACAAAGCCGATCAATACTCCATAGCAAATCAGATGATCGAGCCTGTTTCCGTATCCCGACAGTACTCGATTAATAGCCCCGAAGGCGAAATACCCTCCTACAGCGACAATAAACATCCATAAACAACTCGGCGAATCGTATTGCGAAGAATCCGGTTTGAAAGCTGGTTTACTCCGCATGGTTGCTCACCATGTTATTCAGATACACACTTCTGCTTTTCACCCACTGTCAAGACGTTGCCCCACCTGAATGCTCGTGTAAGGTTTTCGCACCTTCGCGCCCAACATTGAGCAGGCAACAACTTTGGCGCAGGTGCTTTTCGGCGGTCACTTTTGTCGTATAAAACCCGAGTTCAGAGTGACGGCAACGCTGACTGCGACGCCTTCAGTATATTCTCACTGTTCGCCCCGCGTCAACGCCCAAAAATCGTGCGAGGGGCAATGATTGCCCCTCGCATATATGAACTTTTTGGTTACACCCGCCTTGGGCGGCCCTCGTCGCTGCCGTCTATGGCAGGCCGCCAATAGTGTGCGGGAATGACTACACCCGATTGGCCCTTTCCAAATTCAACGCCAGCAGCCGCGCCAGAATGTCATCGTCGCCCAGGTCATGGGACCAGCCGTAGGCGTCCAGCACGGCATCGTCCAGTTTGCGATGCGCCAGTTGCAACCACGTGGGATTTTCGTTGTACAGGTTGGTCAGCGTGCGTTTCTTCGCCGTCACGTCGAGGGCGGCGGGTTGATCTTTGTAGGGATTCAGCCAGTTGTCGCGCAGATCGTTCAATTCTTTGGCGGCTTGCGCTATTGCGCGTTCAAGATCGCGGGCGCGCGGCAAAGACCTCGGAGGTTTCGCGCAGCGCCCCGTAGCAAAGCGGAGCGGGTACGGCCTGGCTGGCGCGGCTGGCCGGCTTACGCGAAGGACTGTCAGCCGCTGCCGGATTGTCAATGAAAACCTCCGAGGTCTTGTGCGGCTGCACCGATATTAAGCCGATTCAAGTCCGCTACAGGGCCGATGCGCTAACCGTCCGATTCGCCGTGCTGCCGTTGATCTTCAAGGCCATCCAGATAAGCTTGATACAGTTCGCCCGGATTCCCGACAAACAAGTCCACATGACCGCACACTCCACAAATCCAGGCTCGCAATGCCCCGCGCAATGAGTGCCGCAAGAGAAAGGCCGTCGGTTTTCGATCGACAACGACATACATCCGTTGGTCGTAAGAGCGGCCTTTATCTTCAATGATTGCGCCGGGAATAATTCGGTCGGAGCCGCACACACTACATTGCTTCAGCATGATAGTGTCCTTTCCCTCCGGTCATGGTTACGCATTTTACATGCAGCGAACGCTGGCGAAGTATAATCGTCCGCACGTCGTGCGTCAACGCGATCAACCACAGGCGAGTTTGAAGCCTGCCGCGCGACCATCAAATCCTACATTTCACCAATTCGCCGACTCGCTGATTCGCTATTCGCTGACTCGCCTCCCTGACTATCCGTGTATTGACTTCTAACCGCCGCTTCGTATACACTGAAACCGTTGATCCCAGCCAGATCAACCTGTGCAGCATCACACCGCATCACACCAATCCAGGGGAGGAAGTTCCATGTCACACCTTCGCACTATGCGCGGGCGTCTGACGCTTGCGTTGACGCTATCCATGGCGGCCCTCATCACCGGTGTCGTATTCACCGTATTGGCCGCCAGCACCATCGGCTGGCAAGAAACCTCCACCGGCCTGCCCACCACCAACATCGTCCGCGACACCGAATTCGCCGATGTCAACCACGACGGCCAACCCGATCTCATCGCCGTGGGCAACATCGGCGTCGCCGTGTATCAGGGCAACGGCCTGGGCGTGTGGGCCAGCGGCGTGCTCTCGTTTGGCCTGCCCGCCAGCGGCGGCTACGGCCACGTGGCCGTAGGCGATCTGGACAACGACGGCAACGCGGACATCGTCGCCAGCGCCGGCAACGGCGTGGGCGTCAAGGGCTGGTACGGCGATGGGGCCGGCAACTGGACGGCCATCGCCAGCGGGCTGCCCACCGGCACGTCGGAAGGCGTGGCCCTGGGCGATGTGAACCAGGACGGCCGGCCGGACATCATCGTGGCGGGCGGCGCGCCCATCTTCACCGGTATCCACGTCTATTTGAATCAGGGCAGCAACTTCAGCGAGACGACGGCCCTCACCACCACCGGCACGTACAACGATATTGCCGCCGCCTACGTGGATAACGATGGCTACATCGACGTGATCGCCGCCGCCGACAGCACCGGCCTCAAGTTCTGGCGCGGCAACTTCAACAGCGCGTGGATCTATGCCAGCACCGGCCTGTCCACCACCAACAACTGGCGCGGCGTGACCTTTGGCGATGTCGATCTGGACGGCAAACTGGAACTGGTCGCCGCCCGATCGAACATCGCCAGCTCAACGGGCGGCGGCCTGTTTGTGTACGATTACGATCTACTGGGCATGTGGTCGCTGTCGCCCAATCAACTGCCTGTCACCAACAGTTACTTCAAACTGGTGCTGGCCGACCTCAACATCGACGGGCGGCTGGACCTGACGGCGGGCGGCGGCAGCACCTTCCTGTCGCAGGGCATTTTCCAGTGGCTCGGCTCGATCAACGGTTTCGTGCCGACGACCTCGCCCACCACCACGGCCAGCTGGGAGCGGCCCGGCGTGGGCGATTTCGATCGGGACGGCTTGCTCGATGTGGGCGCGGGCGCATACAACGGCGGCGGCGCGCGAGCGTGGCGCTCGACGGGCGTGCGTGACCCGATCGGGGCGTGGACGCTCATCGCTTCGCCGCAGATCACCGATAGTCCGCGCGCGTTGGCCGCCGCCGATTTCAATCGGGATGGCGATACGGACGTGATCTTCAATCGCGCGGGCGGCAACGGCCTGAATATGTATCTGGGCGATGGCGGCAATGCGTGGACTTACTGCCCCGCCTTCAATTTCTTCGGCGGCGCGTACACCGGCACGTATGAATCCGTGATCGCCGCACCGTTCGATCGGAACAGCCAGTATCCGCAGATCGTGGCGGGCCGCGATGATGGCGGCGGCATCCAGTACTTCGGCAACGTCACCAATAACTGCGGCTACTTCTTCACCTTCCAGGTCACCACCACCGGCTCGTATCGCGGGCTGTCGGCCGCCGACATCGACGACGATAGTTACTGGCAGTTGGTGGCCGCGCCCTATCATCTGCTCAATCAGGGTCTGCGTGTGTTCGAGAACGGCGCGAACGGCTGGCAGTTGCAAAGCATCCCTATTGCCACCGGCACGTATTGTGACACGGCATTGGGCGACTTCAACCATGACGGCAAGCAAGACATCGCCGCAGCCGAATGCACCCCCAACAACGGCGGCGGCCTCAACGTCTTTGAGTATTGGTCGCGCGGTTGGATCTCGCACAATCTGACCGGGCCGGGCATGTTCTTCGCCGTGGCCGCGGGTGATTTGAACAACGACGGCAAGGACGATCTCGTCGCGGCCAAGAACGGCGGCGAGCAGGGTCTGTACGTGTGGACGGGCGACGGCGCGTTTAACTTTACGCCGTGGCCGTCGCCGGATACGCTGGGCGAATACTTCGACCTCGATCTGGGCGACGTGAATCACGATGGCTGGCTGGACATTCTGGCCGCGCGCGACGGCGCAGGCGTCATGGTCTGGCTGGGCGACGGCGCGGGCGGCTGGACGGCCAGCAACACCAATCTGCCCACGACCGGCGCGTTCTTCAAGTCGCTGTTCAGCCACGTCGATCACGACGGCAACCTCGATATTGTCTCGACCGGTTTGAATCAGGGCGTCAAGATTTGGACCGCGGCCGAGGCCGCCCCGCCCACCATAAACAACATTCAGCCCACGACGTGGATTACGCTGACGCAAAGCCCCGCCGTCACGGCGAATGTATTGGATTCGATCAGCGGCATCAGCACCACCAGCGGCCTGTACCGGTTCTCGATTAACGGGGGCGGCTCATGGAGCGCCTTCGCCCCGGCCACCATCAGCGGCAGCGATGGCTCAACGGCTACGCAGGTGCTGACGGCGGCCAGTGTGCCGTTCGGGCAGGACTCTGGCACGCAGAACATCGTCGAACTGCGCGCCAGTGACATGGTAGGCAACGTCGGCGTGGCGCAGGCCGTCGTCAAGATCGACACCACGCCGCCCACCGCGCCGTCGTCGCTGACCAGCAGCGATCACACCGTCAACGTCTGGAGCAACGACGACACCATCAGCATCGACTGGAGCGGCGCGACCGATGCGACGAGCGGCGTCTTTGGCTACGCTGTGCTCTTCGATCAGAATGCGGCCACCCTGCCGCCGCCGGTCGTCAACGCGGGCGGCACATCCTTCAACAGCACGGCGCTGGCCGATGGGGCTACGTGGTACGCGCACGTCCGCACTCACGATCTGGCCGGGAACTGGTCGACGACCGCCGCCCACCTGGGGCCGTTCCGCATCGACACCACACCACCGACCAATCCGGCCAATGTCAGCAGTTCGAGCCATACGCTGGGCGTCTGGTCCAACGATCCATCGATCACCATGAACTGGTCGGGCGCGAGTGATGCGGGCAGCGGCGTCAGCGGCTACTCCTACGTGTTCGACACAGCGGCCGGCACTCTGCCGGATACCGTCGTCGATACCTTTGGCGCGACGGCCACCAGCGCCAGCTTGCCCAGCGGCAGCAACAAATACTTCCACATCCGTACCCGCGACGCGGCCGGCAACTGGTCGGCCAGCGGCGTCAATCGCGGCGCGTACTTCGTCGATGTCACTACGCCATCGTCGTCGGTGAATTCGCCCGCCTCATCCAGCAGCACCTCGTTCACCGTGTTCTGGTCGGGCAGCGACGCGCACTCCGGCATCGACAATTACGACGTGCAGTATCGCGACAAGACCACCAACAGCGCGTGGACCACGTGGAAGAGCGCCACCAGTCTTACCTCCAGCACGTTCAACGGCACGGGCGGCCACATCTACGAATTCCGATCGCGCGCGCGGGACAACGTAGGCAACCTGGAAGCGTATCCCGGCGTCGCCGACCTGACCACGGAAGTCCGCACCATCGATGTCTACGTGCGCAATCCCGGCGTCGAGGTGAATCAGGCCGTGCAGGACTTGAATAACAGCGTGCTGCTCATCGCCAATAAGCGCACCTTCGTGCGCTGTTACGTGCAAAGCGATGCGGGCACCATCAACAACGTCAACGCGCGGCTGCGCGTCTATCGCGGCGCCACGTACTGGGGCATCCTGTCGCCGTCGAACAGCGGCGCGCAGATCAACATTCGCACCAGCCCCGATCGGGCGCAGCTCGATC
>JACRBO010000446.1 GCA_016219235.1 Chloroflexota bacterium | reverse complement strand
CGCGCCGATTGCGCACGACTCAGGCTTAATGATCCGATTGTTCAATTGGGTCAACCGTTACTTCTTCGGTTGACCCGTTTTTGTTTAAGACCATGGCTGATTCTCTATTCTTACGATCCACCGACTTAGCCGCTTTAGAAGCGGCGCTGGCTGAAGGGGACTGTTGCTCGATCGTGGGCTTGAGCAACATTGGCAAGTCGACGTTGCTGCGCACGGCGGCTGAAGCCAACACTCGCACCGAGTCAGCGCTGTATGTGTACGTTGACTGCAACTCGATGCTGGCCCTGACCGATCAGGCGTTTTATCAGGTGACCCTGCGCGCTGCGCTGGATGCGGTCAAACGGCTGGGCAAGAAGATCCCGGCGGATCTGGTGACGCGCGTGGAAGCGCTGTATCAGACTGTGATCGAGGCCGAACGGCCCATCGTGGCGGCGCTGGGCTTCAACGACGGCATCGCCATGCTGTGCGAGCAATTGCAGCGGCGCGTGGCGTTGTTGTTCGACGAATTCGACGATCCGTTCGGCTCCCTGGAAGGCCGGGTCTTTCTGAATCTGCGCGCGCTGCACGACAAATACGAATCGCTGGTCTACGTGACGGCCACCGGCATGCCGTTGGCCGAGCGCCGCCATGATGCCGAAGCAGGCGAATTCTGTGAATTGTTCGTCGGCCATCAAATCATTTTGAGTCTGTTGACGGACGAGAAGGCCCGTCAGGCCGTGGCGCACTGGAGCGCCGATGATGGCGCGGCCCTGGCACACGGATTGGATAGCGGTGAGATCGATTTTGTGATTGAACAGGCCGGCGGGCACCCTGGATTGCTGCGCACCGCGACGCGATTGGTGATGCGCGTGGCGGGCGGCGCGCCAATCGGTTCACGGGCGCAGGCCTTGACGCTGGCGCGCGAGCGCCTGGAAAGCGACTCCGTGATTCGGAGTGAATGCGCCAAACTCTGGGGGCAGATCTCGCCGCTGGAGCAGGAAGCCTTGCTGAATTTCCTGGGCGACGACGGCGAGCTGCCCGGCGGCGTGGTGCAGGCCGATCTGGTTGCCAAAGGTCTGATCGTGCTGGAATCAACGCCGCGCGTATTTTGCCGCTTGTTTGCCGGTTACGCCTATCGCCAGCGGCGGACGCGCCAGGCGGCCGCCACCGGGGTGCACGTCGACGTGGATGCGGGCGAGGTCTGGGTGGACGGCGAGCGTGTCCCGACGCTGACCGATCTGGAGTATCGCCTGCTGCTGCTGTTGTACGGCCGCTTGAGCAAATTATGTGACAAGTATCAGATCGTCGAAGCCGTGTGGGGGCAGGACTACATCGACGAAGTGGATGATGCCCGCATCGAAAAACTGATTAGCCGTCTGCGCAGTAAGCTCGAGCGCGACCCGGCTAACCCCAAGTATCTCCAGACTGTGCGCGGGCGCGGCTATAAACTCACCTCGGCCTAAAAACCAACGCAACTCCCGGCTCTGCGACAAAGGATGTGGCAGTCATGAAAGAGCAAATCCTCATCGTAGAAGATGATCTGGCGATGTCCACGGGCATCCGCGATGTGCTGGATATGGCTGGCTACAAGGTTCAACTGGCCGAGAATGGTCAGGAAGCTTTGCGCGTCCTGACCCGTTTTCGGCCCGACCTGATTATCTCCGACATCATGATGCCGGAGATGGATGGTTTTGAATTGTTGGAGGAGGTTCGCCGCCGGCCCAACTGGGCGGTGATTCCATTTGTTTTCTTGACGGCGAAGGGGCAGCGGACCGACATCCGGGCCGGCAAGCAGCTGGGCGCCGACGACTATCTGGTCAAGTCCGTCGATCTGGACGATCTGCTGGTGGTGGTGCGCGCCAAACTCGACCGGGCGATTGTGTTGAAGCAGCAGGCGTTGAAAGAGATGGAGAATCTGAAGAACACCATCTTGAACATGCTCAGCCACGAATTTCGCACGCCATTGACCTACATCACCGGCTATGTTGATCTTATGCAAGAAGGCAACTGGTCGGCCGATGATCTGCAAAAATTCCTGAGCCGGATCAAAGGCGGCAGCGCGCGCCTGAACCGGCTGGTGGAAGACTTCTTGCTCCTGGTGCGCTTTGAGACGGACGACGCGCATCAGGCGTACCTGATGGACAAGCGGCCCTTCAGCGGCTGGGATAATTTGATCAACCGGGTGTTTGAGGGTCTATGGGAGGCCGCCACCCATCGGGGCGTGGAACTGGTCGCCGAGGTCGCGGCGGATCCGCCCCGGGTGGATGCGCACGAGAATTACCTGGAAAACGCCCTCCACCGCCTGGTCGATAACGCGATCAAGTTTAGCAAGAGCGG
>JACRBO010000445.1 GCA_016219235.1 Chloroflexota bacterium | reverse complement strand
GGGCGAGCGTGAACGTCGATCGGGACGTGCAACGCATCAACGAGCGGCTCTCGGCCCGCAAATACTTTCTCACGCTGAGCGGCTTGCGCAACTATCTGACGAACTTTCGCCTGCTCCTGCCCATGCATTACTATCATGCTCAATCGGCGGAGAAAGGCTTGCCGTGCGTGATCGACGTTACCCCTGAGCGTGCTGAGTTTCTCGACGATGTTTGATGCGGACAGAGCAGTCTATGAAAAGAACGAATCGGCGCTTCTACGAGGATCGCCCCTACGCAACGGGCAATTCGTCAACAGAATCACCTTTTGCGTGCACACGTCTGGGGCGATGGATTTGGCAATCCATCGCGAGCACCTCCGGGAACTTGAAGTGTCCAGCGGCGTGGGAGCCGCTTCTGCTGACACCTTATGCGTCATGCCCAGCCATAAGGTTGAGGATGACGTGTTCGCAGGAATACGATAAGATTAATTTGACAATGTCACATTCGTAGGTTGCCACGACGCCCGGCGGCCCGCCGCAATGCGGACACGGGCAAGAACACAAGGAACACAAAGAAAAGAGCTTTTGTTTTGTGCTCTCTGCGTTCTTTTGTGGCTAATCTGACATTGTCGAGTTATGAAGGTCGTTGCTGAGTGTGATCGGTGCATCGCAACCAGGGAAAAAGGGGGCAGACATGTCTGTGTTAGTGACCATGCGCGTGAAGGTGAACGATTTCGCCGGGGTCAAAGCCGCCGTCGCAAAATACGCCGATAACCTGAAACGTTCCGGTTGTCACTGGGCCAGGGTCTATCGAGCGGAAAAAGATCCCAACGACGTGTTGTTCCTGATGGAATGGGACAGCCATGAGGCGTTTAACGCTTCGGGCGAACAAGACGGCGACGATTTCAATGAACTCGTGCAGCCGGTGGGCGAGTGGGATGACGTCGTCTGGCACCTGTCTGATGCCGCCGAGGTGAAGTGACATGGACGCGCGGCTGGCTCTGATCGGCGGCGAAGAATTCTCGCCGGGCTTTGAAGCCGTGCATGCCAGTCTGCTGGCCGACCTCGGTTTACGCCAGCCGCACGTGGTGTTTCTGCCGACCTGCGCCGCCGACGACGGTGAAGAAGCGATCGAGTATTGGTGCACGACCGCACAGACCAGGTTGGCAGAGCTCGGCGCCCACGTGGATACGCCACGCATCATCGATGCTGCCAGCGCCGACGATCCGGATCACGCCCGCTTGGTCGCCGAAGCCGACTGGGTTTATCTCGGCGGCGGCTATCCGCACGTCGCGATGCGCATCCTGCCGAATACGCGCGCGTTGGCCGCGCTGCACAGCGCGTTGAAGCGCGGCGCGCTCATCTCCGGCGCGAGCGGCGGAGCGATGTTGATGGGCGTGCGGTCGTCCGTGGTGACGCCCGAACTCGCCGGAGAGATCGGCCGGGTGTGGGAACACGGCGCACCACCCGATTGGAATCCGCCCAGGCCGACGTTGATCGATTGTCTCGACCTGGTGCCGCACGCCTCAGTTTCGCCGCATTTCAATCGGGTCTTTTCCGCCAGGTGGCTGACCAAAGAGTGGGTTCCAACGGGGTCGGTGGTGATCGGCCTAGACGAGCAAACGGCCCTGGTGCGCTGTGCTGATGGACGTTGGGAAGTGCGCGGCCAGGGTGCAGTGACGGTGTTCGATTCCAATTTCAAATCCGAGCGTTATCTGGCCGGTGCGCGCTTCAGATTGAATGAGGGCGATGGCTGAACGCTTCGCCAGTTCGAAGGCGCGTGCGGCGTGAAGCGTTTATAGTTCTGGCATAGAATGGCTTTAACCTGCTGACGCATTTGTATGCGTATGAGTGGGCGGGGAAGGCTGATCAGTAGCGGGCGCTGGCTTGACGCCGAGGATGCAATGGCGATACAATCAGACCGCAAGTTTGCGGATTAGACTGCAAGTGTCATGAATTTTACAAGATTCTTGCAGATTGCAATCTATAGGCTATTACACTGCGACCAACAATCTAGTTCGTAGTTGGGCGGCCCCATCAGCACATTCATGTCGCTATGGATTCTTACGAGCATATCTTTCCAGTAACTGGTGGCAGCATTGATAGACGCACGGAAGAGGAGTCGATGCTTATCCGCAAAGTGTTTGGAACCGCTTTCTCGATAGGAGAAGGGTATTTCTTAACTGCTGGGCACGTTATTCAGGCAGCACTTGAGTGCGAATGGGCCGGAATCGGTTTCCCATATGAAGGTACTTGGCATGGTTCACCCTTCATAGAATCTGAGCTTCTTGAGGAATATGACGTTGGAGTATTCAGGGCCGAGGTACCTAGTTTCAGGTCAATGCAATGGAACCCCACATCACTTCCAATGTTGTACGAGGTTCAATCCATTGGGTATCCATACGCGCTAGATGTGGAACATACCCAACTGAACATCAGGGCCTTTGCCGGTCATGTCGTATCAGAGCAGACATTCTATGGACTAAAGGCGAAGCCTAGAATCTACGAGCTTTCATTTCAAGTCTTTCGCGGTTTGTCAGGAGCTCCGTTGCTTACATCAGGGCGAGGAAAGAGCGTGGCCGGTTTGGTAATTGGAAACCGAGCAACACAAATGTTGATCTTTAGTGATAAGGAAGTATTAGCAGATGGGCATCGTGAAACTATTGTGGAAAGATACGAATCGCTTCAACTCGGCGTAGCAATTCAATCATCAGCATTACTTGACCTGCACTACAATCTCCTAAACGGCACGCTTCGTAATCATTTGGCAAAGAACGATCTAGTGGGATGAAAGCAAGGCGGCCCAACCCGGCGTGCAGCGAGCCGACAACGGACTCTGAATCGGACAAACGGACAAAATCGGACGCGCACTCGACGAATACTTTGCAGACTGGGGCTGAGATCGGCAGGCAACGCACTTCTTCCGCAGGCAGCGCCCGACACGGCGTGCCGCCGGATGCGGCGCGATCGATCGTTCAGCCCGGCCAACCCCCAAAGTAGCTCTCCTCACGGCTTAAGCTCTGGCGCATTCTGGATCGCGCCCGATTCAAGCGCGACTTCACCGTGCCCAGATTGCTGCGGGTCACGTCGGCGATTTCTTTGTAGCTCAGGCCCTGCACATCGCTCAACACCAGCGCGATGCGTTGATCGGCGGGCAGCGCGGCGATGTGTTGTTGCAGCAGATCGGCCAGTTCGTGACGCTGGACCACCGTCTCCGGGCTGTCATCGGTGGCGGGCAGATCGAACTCGCGCTCATCGTCGGCTCTGGTCAGCCGCGTAAACGGCACTGCCGGCCGCCGCTTCTGATAGCGGAGCGCGTCATAGCACACGTTGGACACGATGCGATACAGCCACGCAAAGAAGAAACCGGTGTGAAAGTGGCGGATGTGTCGATAGGCCAGAATGAAGGCTTCCTGCGTCGCATCGGCCGCCGCGGCCTCATCGCCCAGAATGCGATACGCCAGGTTGTAGACGCGATCTTGATGCAGCAGTACCAGTGAGTTGAACGCATCCAGATCGCCGCGGCGGGCCGTCTGGATGAAGCCCGCTTCATCGGCCGGGGCGCACAGCGCGGCCGATTCATTCTTGAACAGAGACTGACTTATCGCATAGGTCATCGCCCACCTCAATCCGTGCCCGGTATGATCTCGTTCGCCTGCGCAGCCGCCCGCAAAAAGCCGGCGATCACGGCCACGTACTCGTTCAGTTTCGCAATCGACGCCACGTGACCCGACCCGTGAAACGTATGCACGCGGGCTTGCGGATGCAGGGCTTTCAGCGCGGCGCGCGCCGGCGCTTCCACGATCGGATCGTTGTCGCCTTCCAGAATCAGGCACCGCCCCGGTCAATCTTCTAGATCGTCAGGTGTAAGGGTCGACTGTTCATCAAAATCGGCAGCGGCGTGATACCGGCCGATCAAATCGGCTTTGCTCACGCGCGCGATCATCTCGTTGGAATACGCCTCCCAGAACGGAATCTGATCTGGCGCAGCCTTTAGCGATTTGCGAGTCGCACCCTGGAGCATGAAACGGAACACGCTCATCGGCAGCAGTCGCAGCAGGGCAATCACGCGGCGGTTGGTAGCCGCCCGATCGGACTTCGGCCCCCCGGTGTGCGATAGCACCAGCGACACCACTCGCTGCGGATAACGCCGCACCAGCCACTGCGCCACCATGCCGCCGTATGATCCGCCCAGCACGTGCACCCGTTCGATGCCTTCCGCGTCGAGCAAAGCCGCAAGGCCGTCCACCAATTCACGCAGGGTCGTGATCTCAAACGGATAATTCGGCGCGACGACGCGATAGTTGCTCTCAAACGCCTGAATATGCTGGAACGACATCTCCCCGAAACCCAGCAAGCCAGGCAGAATGAGCAGCGCAGCAGGGCCGCGTCCGGCCACGAGATAGCTCCACCGCACGCCGCGCACCGTAGTTTGCCGAAGTGGATGAGCGTCCCGGAACTTCAAGAGTTCGTCGACGGCGGCAGGCGGCGTATGTTGAAAATAGCGTTCGACAGCCAGTTGGTTGTGCATGGCACGACTTTCTTCCAATATCACGAGTCGATACTTGAATCATCCGGTGTGAGCAGCCGGGTGAGTGTGGCGAATAAATCCGCGGCCGGATAGCCCTTCAACAAAACCCGATCGGCGGGTGTCGCCTGCAAGGCCTGCTGCTGATCGGTTCGATCGACCAGCACGACAATGCAGGCGTGCGGCGCAGCCGCCTTAGTCAGATCCAGTACCGGCCCGGCCTCATCGCGCAGCAAGTTGACATCCAGCACGATCAGCCGTGGCAGCAACTCCGGCAGGGTCGCCAGGAGCGATCGAGTGTCGTCCACCGCGCGCACCTCATCGATCTGCGGCAGCCGGGCCAGCAGGGCGCGCAGGCTGTAGCGCAGCGAATCAGGCGGGGCGGCAATCAACGCCAGGGTAGATGGATTCATGAGTGATGCGGGCCTCAGTCAACGTATCAACATCTTACCGTGCCTCAGGCGCGCTCACATCGTCGGGCGGAGGGAAATTCGATCGGAGAAAGAGGACAATCGCGGCAGCGAACGGGGTACGTCAAACCGCCGAGCGATCTAAGTCAAACGGCCGATGGCAGGGCTTTTCCAAAGTCCCGCTGAATTTTCTCACAGCGCCGCCGCTTCGCGGACACGGCGTGAGCGACTTTGTGAGAGCCGGAGCGGCTCGACAGCGGGGTAGTCAAACCCGTTGAATCGTGTTACACTTTTTCAATTCGAGTAAAGGCCCACTATCAACCTATCATGCGTTATCTCGTCATCTCCGATGTGCACTCCAATCTGCCGGCACTGAACGCCGTGTTGGCCGACGCCGCTCCGTTTGACCACATTTGGTGTCTGGGCGACATCACCGGTTACGGTCCCGATCCCAACGAATGCATCGCCCGGCTGCGTGAGTTTCCGCTGACGACGCTGGCCGGCAATCACGATTGGGCCGTCATCGGCAGGCTCGACCTGGGCTACTTCAATCGCGAAGCGCGCGCCGCCGTGGCGTGGACCAAGTTGGCGCTGATGCCTGACAGCAAGGCGTTTTTAGAGTCGCTGCCGTCGCTGCTGGTCGAAGGCGACTACACGCTGGCGCATGGCAGTCCCAGCCAGCCCATCGAAGAATACATTCTCGATCCGCTGGCCGCCGAGCAGAACTTCAATATGTTCAAGACGCGCGTCTGTCTGGTGGGCCATACCCACTGGCCGGTGGCCTTCTTCCGCGCCAATGGGCTGGAGCGCATGTGTATCCAGCTGGCGCCGCACTGGAACGAGCACATCAAGATCAACACCGGGCGCTGGATTATCAACCCGGGCAGCGTGGGCCAACCCCGCGACGGCGATCCCGATGCGTGCTATGCGCTACTCGACACCGAGACGAACGAGTGGACTTTCAAGCGCGCGCGTTATCCCTTTGAAGAAACCCAGGCGCGCATGCGGCGCTTCAAATTGCCCGAGCGCTTGATTGAACGACTGTCGATTGGACACTGAGCAATGAACAATGAGCAATGAACAAGTAACAATGAAAGCACAATGCGTGATTTTGGCCGCAGGCCAGGGCACGCGGATGAAGTCTAGGCGACCCAAGGTAGTGCACGAAATCGCGGGCCAGCCGATGGTGCGGTATGCGATCGAAGTTGCCAACTCGATCGGCTCCCTGCGTCCGATCGTGGTCATCGGCCACGGGGCAGATGACGTCAAGCAGGCCATCGGCGCGTCGGTCGGTTACGCGCTGCAATCACCGCAATTGGGCACAGGGCATGCGGTACTCTGCGCGCGCGATCAGATCGATCCAACCAGCGAACTCGTCGTGGTGTTGTACGGCGATACGCCGCTCATCACTGCCGAAACGCTGAAGCGTCTGATTGCCGCGCATGTCCAATCGGACGCGGCCGTGAGCCTGATTACGTTCCACCCGCTCGATCCCGCTTTGTACGGGCGCATCGTCCGCGACGATCAGCAGCGCATCGTCGATATTGTCGAATACAAAGAAGCCTCGCCTGAACAACGCGCGCTTGGCGAAGTGAACTCGGGATTTTTCTGTTACAAAACGACGTGGCTACTCTCGCATCTCGATCAGCTTCGACCGCGACCGGGGCACGGCGAGTTGTACCTGACTGATCTGGTGAACATCGCGGCGCGTGAAGGCGCGGTAGTTGCCAACGCGGACTGCGAAGAGACCGAGGTGCTGGGCATCAACGATCGGGGGCAGTTGGCCCAGGCTGAAAAGTTGATGCGCGAGCGCATTAACCTGCGTCACATGCTCAACGGCGTGACGTTGATCGATCCCGCGACGACGTACATCGAAGCGAGTGTCGTCATCGGCGCGGATACGATCGTCTATCCCAACACGCACTTGTACGGCCAGACAACCATCGGGCGTGAATGCTCGATCGGGCCGAACACGATCATTCATGATTCCACTATCGGCAACGAGTGTGAAATCGTAGCGTCGATGGTGGAAGGCGCGGTTCTGGAAGATCGCGTGGATATGGGGCCGTTCTCGCATATGCGCAAAGGCGCTTATCTGAGCACGGGCGTGCACATTGGCAACTTTGCCGAAGTAAAAGACAGCCGCTTAGGGCCGGGCACGAAGCAAGGTCACTTTAGTTATCTGGGCAACGCCAACATCGGCGCTGAGGTTAATATCGGCGCGGGCACAATCACGTGCAACTACGACGGCGAAAAGAAGCACAAAACCGAAATCGGTGAAGGCACGTTCATCGGCAGCGATACCATGCTCGTCGCGCCCGTGAAGATTGGCAAACACGCCAAGACCGGCGCAGGCTCGGTGGTCACGCACGACGTGGCCGATGGCGAGTTGGTGTATGGCGTGCCGGCCAAACCGAAGCATAATGAGTAATGCGTACTGCGTAACCATCACTTACGCAGTACGGAGTACGTATTAGTCGTTTATGGACGCTCACATTTCTGCTGAATTGCTGTTCCTCGCTGTGCTGGTCGTGCTGAACGCTTTTTTCTCTGCGTCAGAAATTGCCGTGATCAGCGTACCCAAGTTGCGCCTGAAACAGCTCATCGAGAGCGGCAACAAAACCGCCGAAGTGCTCTATCGGCTGGCCGATGATTCCAACCGTTTTCTGGCGACCGTCCAGATCGGCGTTACGCTGCTGGGCTTTCTGGCCTCAGCCACCGCTGCGGTGAGCCTGTCTGGCGGTCTGGAGACAACCCTGGCCGCCGTGCCAATCCCGATTGTTGCGCAGGCGGCCCAGGGCCTGGCAATCGGCATCATCACAATCCTGCTGACGCTCGTGACATTGATCTTCGGCGAACTCGCGCCCAAGTCGATTGCGCTGGCGCACAGCGAACGCATCGCACTGGCCGTCGCTCGCCCGATTACGCTGCTGGCCCGCCTGGCCTCACCGCTGGTGCGCTTCCTGGTGTGGGCGACGAATCTGGTGGCTAAACCGTTCGGCGGGCAACGCCGTCGCGGGCTGCCCATCGTCACCCAGGAAGAGATCAAAACGCTGGTCGATGCGGGCGAAGAAAGCGGCATGCTGGAAGAAGACGAGAAAGAGATGATCTACTCGATCTTCGAGTTCGGCGAGACGCTGGCCCGCGAAGTGATGGTGTCGCGGGTGGACATCGTGGCGCTGGACGCCGAAACGCTGCTGATGGATGCGATGGACGTAATCATCAAGCACAATCATTCGCGTGTGCCGGTTTATCAGGATAACATCGACAACGTCATCGGCATTCTGTATGCCAAAGACTTGCTGAAAGTGCTGCGCGAAAAAGGGCGCGAGGCGGCGAATCAAATCAAGCTGTC
>JACRBO010000444.1 GCA_016219235.1 Chloroflexota bacterium | reverse complement strand
GATTTATTTCGCCAACCTTGATCTGGCCGAGGTTGCCGATGCTTTGCGCCTGGCCGCGCAGCGGTTGATCGATGACTGGGAAGATGGCGACGTGGCTGGTGCGTTCCTGGCCTTGAAGACGACGGTGGCGAAAGCCACGTCGGCGCAGGGGCAGTAGCCATGCCGATCAACGTCATCTATGCCTATCCCGTCTACCTGGGCGGCTATGACATCGCCGCCATGTTGAGCGCGCATTTCGCGCAACAGATCGTACTGTGCAACGACCTCGCCCACAGCACGGCATATCTGGTGACCGGTTCAAACCTCGATCGGGATGTGGCCGAAATGTTCCTGGAGCGCCGTGCTGCCGAATACTTCGATCGTCCGGTGGTCTGGGTCGTCAATGCTGCGTTGATGCTGTTCTATCGCACTATCGCCGATTTCAAGGCCGGTAACGATATGCCGCGATCGACCGCCTTCTCGGTCACGGGGCTGCGGTTGTTTGAGGCTACGGTGCTGACTGTGCACGGCACGGACGTGTCCGGCACGCCCTTGTATCTAGCCGCTGTAACTCAAGCGGAGGCCGAAGCCGCGGCGCAAGCCATGATGCCGCACTTCTATCCGGGCGGCGACCCCGCAGTCCACGATGATGAATGGAATGACTGGCGCAAGCCCGGCGACGAAAGTCGGACGTGGTGCGTTGAACGCGTCGAGGCCGTGACGGCGATCGAATCCACTGGCCCGGCCAGTCAGATCGTGCGATTCCCGATCGGTCAGCCTGACTTGGAGGTGGCACATGCAACGACCGCTTAAAGTCTTTCCCATCGGTGGCGAAGAGCCGACCGATTGGGTTGAGGGCTGGAATGATACGCACCCGGACACGCCGCTGCAGATCGTGGCCGCGCCGGATCAGTGTCAGGCGTATCTGGCCTGTGACCTCGCCGCCGATGTGATTGACGCGGAGATCGAGGAAAAGCACTTGCCTGATCGCCCGGTGATCTGGCCGCCGTTTGTCTTCAACTCCTGCGGCGATTTCATGCGCGAGGATCGGACGCCGTACGATCACCTGCTGCACACGATCTACGGGAGTGTCACGCGCGCTGGCCTGCTCGCCACACTGCGGGAAGCCAAAGCCGCCCTGGACGACGCGTCGAGCGTCGTAGATGCCAGCGAGGGCGAAACGTATGCGTATGAGCACGATCTCTGCCGACTGAGCAACCTGATCGAGCAATTGGAAGGCGGCGCGTTCATCATCGACGAGACCGACTTCGCCGACACACCCGCGGCCCCGGCGCGGCTGCCAGCAATCGGTGAGTGGGTCACGGTCTACTCGAAAAACAACTGGCCCGCGCAGGCCTTCACGGGTCGCGTGAGTGGTGTTCGGGGAGATCGCGTGACGGTCATCGATCAAGCCGACGACGCGTGGGATGTGGATCTCGATCAGATCGAGTTGGCTGAGTCTGATGATGAGGCTGACGATGAGACCGACGACGAGCCTGAAGGCGATGACGTGTGCGATAACTGCTTCGCCTCCGACGTGGTCTGCGAGCAAACGTGCGCCTGCGTCAAGACGCTGTGTGTCGAGTGTGCGACTGACAACGATGGGCTATGCGGGGAGTGCGCAGCCAACGCGGAAGAGACTGAGTCCGATGAAGCAGCGGCCGACACAGATGCGGTTGAACGGGTGGTGGACGCATGACGCAGCGCGCTCGCTTGAATAAATCGTCCGCGCCCGCGCCGTTGACGCCGGCGCAAGTTCACACGATCAGTCTGGCGATCAATCGCTGGTTCCGCAACAAACGGGGCAGCGATCGGGTCTGGCACTCACTGGTGCAAGCCTGCGGCACGCCTGGTGCGCCACTGGTTGAAGTATCGGGAATTGGCCCGACGCGAGAGTGATCGAAACTCGCCGGCCGTCATCGAGCAATTCAACCAGTCCTACGCGCTGTGGCTCAAACGCCAGGAGCAGCGGCCATGACGACCGTCAGCCGCTATATCACCAGCCTGCGCCAGCGGCTGGGCCTGTCGCCGGCGCCATCCGGCGATATCACCAATGGTTAAGGCTCAGGCTGACGATCCCCTCGTCATCAACGATCACGTGATCGAGCTCATCGAGGCGGGTGAAGAGTGGGACACAACCAACGAAGTGATTTGTCATCTCTATCAGGCGCAGTGTTCGGGTTGCAAGGTCCACGCGAAACCGGCCCGCACGAAAGCCAGCGCGATCAAGCGCTTCAGGCGCGAGTATCAGTATCGCGGGCTGTGCGAAGCGGTGCCGCGTCAGCAGCCGTTTGATTTGAGTGGCGGTGGTTAGTCAGGTTGGCTCAGCCCATTGCCAGACAGATCTGATCACGTCGAGCCAACATTCGATACCCGCCGCCAGCCTTGAATAGGGCTGGCGGCGGGGGTTATCGGGAGGTCACTATGATGAAACAACAACCCGACCCGGTCGGGGAAGTAGACGTGTGCATCGAACTTCAAGCCCGGTTGATCCAGTTGGGTTTTGAGTTTGACGAGGCCGCGTTCGATCTGAGTGAGGTGCTCGCTGCGCTGCAGCAAGTCACTTTGACCGTCACGCCGCCCACGGCTGAGCAAGTTGTCGAGTATGCCCAACGGGCGCTGACCAAAGAGGGCACGATCGAGATTGACGACGACGCGAAAGTCTCGCGCAGTGCCGCCAATGAAGATCGCGGCGCGTATGTTGCGGCCTGGCTGTGGGTCGCGGATGACGATTGTCGGGAGCTTCTTCGCTGCAGAGGGTGAAGATGTGGCCGACAAAGTATAGAGGAGGTGGGTATGGACGCTGCCGTGCGAGTCAAGAATCAATGGTGGTTTGAAGACGTGGCCGATCGCGCTGAGGCCGGGCAACGCGGCCTAGAGAAACTGCTCGACGTCATTCGCGCGGACGCTATCGAGTTCGACGTGGTGCTCGACCCGGCTCCCGATCAACCTGACCGGGTGAACACCTGCGTCGCGTTTGGTGACGCGGCCTGGTCCGGCGCGCAGCATGGGGACATGCGCCCGATGGCAGGGGCCGATTTCAACCCGATCAATATGTTCGGGCAGGTCGGATTTGAGTTGCGCGCTTGTCCGCGCCACGGCGGCCGGATCACCACACTGGCCGTGTTCTCGCGCGCTGATCTCGAACGGCTGGCTCTGGCCGCTTTTCAAGCCCTCGGCCTGGAAGCAGTGACATTTGGCCCGATGCCGGAAGGCAAACCACTGGGCGGCTTCCTGGAGATTGGTGATTGCGCTTCGGGCGAAGGCACCTATCCGTGGGAAGCAGCGGTCAGTTTTGCGCTGGGCAGCAATGGTGTGGTGTATGCGGAAGTTGAGCGCAGCATTGAGGCCTTGCCGACGCTCGATGATCAAGGGCACGCGATCGAGCCTGATGAATCAGCGGAAGATGATCTGGCCGATGTGACTGAATCGGTCGCGTATTGTCCCAAGTGCCAGAGCCACAACGTGTTGGTCGTCCAGGTGTCGTGCATGGAGCATCAACGCCCGCATACAGGTCGATGGCCGCTGAACGATGACGGCTTCGATTGGAGTGAAGGTGTGCGCCCGCATCGCGATCGGTCGACGACGGATGAAGTGGTCGAATGTGACGATTGCGGCGAACGCGGCGATTTGAAGCAGTTCAATTTTCAGGTGGCGTGAGTCACCGAGATCAGGAGGAATTCCATGAAGTCAATCGGTTTGATCAAAGTGATGCGGCTCGTGGCCGCGCTCGTGTTCGTGTTGATCGCCCTGTCGATCACGGGGCAAAGCATGGCGCAGTCGTCGGCGTGGAGCCTGGTGGTCGACACCGGGCCAGGCCCGATCGATCTGGCCGTGCAGTTGGAATTGACAGTCACGGTGTCTTTTAGCGCAACCTCGCCGGCTAACGACGTGCTGGTGATCTGCGCGGTGCAGTCCGGGCAAATCAACGCGCTGAGTCCAGGCCTGTACCCGCTGGGCGACCATATCGCAATCTGGACGGGCGATCTGTTGGCCGAAGAAACATCGGCCTACACGCTAACCATTCGACCCGGCACGTGGCCGGAAACGCACGTGCCGTGCGCGATCATCGAAGCGGGCGTGACCCAGCAGGCCGTGACCGGGACGCTGGCGGTCATTCCGTTCCAGTCCTACGTGCCGAGTGTCCTGAACAATTATGCGCAGCCGCTGCCTGAGCCAACGGGCGTCCACACCTGGACGTACCCCG
>JACRBO010000448.1 GCA_016219235.1 Chloroflexota bacterium | reverse complement strand
CAAAGCCCGTCCGACAAAAAATCCGCAAGCCAGTTGGCTCACGGATTACGCAGTATGCATTACGTATCACTTCGAGGTCACGCCCCGAACGAATCAACCTATCAACTAAAGCCGCCGCTCTCGGCCACGTAGCCGCAGCCTGGACAGACTAATTGCAACAGCCCGTTGTAGTCCAACCTGGCGCGCCCGCACTTCGCGCAGCGGCCGCCGTACTTGGGCGCACGGCAAGGCTTGCCGGTTGGTTTGGTTTTGGTAGATCCGGTCTTCGACTTCACGGGTCGGCCTTTAAGTACTCGGTCAAATCCAGCGTCTTGAACAAACGTGCTTTGGCATCAGCCGACATGATCGGCTGCGGCAAGTGATGATACAGGCCAACCGTCATGCGGGCCGTATCGACCAGCGCGGTACAGTCGTCGCACTCCGCCAGATGCCGCTCGATCTCCGCGCACAATTCCTGCGTGGCCTCGCCATCGAGATAGTCCGATAGGGCGTGCAATAGGTGCCGGCAATTTTCGGTTGGCATGTCAACGCCCTTCACGTGAATAAGCCAGCTCGGTAAAATGGGCTGAAAGCCGTTCGCGCAGCCACAGGCGCGCGCGATGCAGGCGAGTCTTCACCGTCTCGTTCGAGATGTCGAGCGCGTGCGCGGTCTCTTCCGTTGACAGCCCTTCCAGTTCGCGCAGCACAAACACCACGCGCAGCTTATCGGGCAAAGCGCGGATGGCTTGCTCCAGGCGGGCGCGCGTCTCGTTGGTGTCGAAATCGCTTTCGGGCAGACAGCACCAATCAAACAACTGCGTCGGCACCGGCGAACCGTCATCGGCGGTTTCGGTCTCTTCAACGGATACGGTTTCCGGTTGATGCTTGCGCAGACGCATCATGGCCGTGTTGTACGTGATGCGATACAACCACGTGCTCAGTTGCGAACGGCCCTGAAAGTCATCGATGGCTTTGAAGGCGCTGAGAAAAGTCTCTTGCACCACGTCTTCAGCGTCGGCTTCGTGCTGCATCAACCGCAGCGCCAGACGATACACGCCGGGCGAATGCTTCTCAATGCACGCCGCACAGGCCGCTTTGTCACCGGCCTGAATGCGGGCGACCAATTCGCGATCGGAAGTTCCGTTGTCTGTCATCTTAGATGCATTTCCTGCCGAAACGTTTCACAAGTGCGCCGCCGCGCGGGTCAGCGCCCAGGCGTGCATGCCGCGCACGACCTGCACGCCCACCAACACCCACCAGCTGAGCATGACCCCGTAGGCCAGCTGAATCGTGCTGCTGCCGGATGTGCCAATGGGGTCCAATGGATGCAGCACTAACCGCGCCTGCGCCAGCAACAGCATCATCACGATCGGGACGATGGCAAATAGCGCCGCCGAAATCGGCGAGTGCTTGACGATGAGTCCCACGATCAACACAATCGGCAGCAGGCCCGTCATTTGCAGCGTCACCAGCCAGCGCGGCTCAAACCACGCGATGCCGCCCCATGCTTGCAGCGTGGTTACGACGCTCGTGCCCAGATAAACAAACCACAACGCCAGGCCGCCCTCGAAGGCGGCATTGGCCCAATCAAACACCGTCGCGCGGCGCGTGACCAGATACGCCAGTCCCAAACCGCCCGCGATAACGAGGATCGCCATGACCACACGGATGATGGCCCCGTGAACGTAGACCATCCGCACTCGATCACCCAGGGTCTTATCGAGCGGCGAAGTAAAGGCCGTGATGACAATCAACGCTGTCAAGATGACCAGCGACGGCACGATGAATTTTGGTCGAAGCACAGCCCCCATAACGACTCCGGTTCTATCAGCGCCACATGCAGGTTATTGATACGCTTTCAAATCGAGAAAGAACAACACAAAATAACCTACCAGCAACAGCAGCCAGCCCGCAATCTGCAGCAGCTCCAGAAAGCGCGCCCACGAAAATTCAAAGTTTTCGCGAATCACCTGAATGATCGATTCCAGGTTTCCCAGTTTAGCCTGAATCACCGCCTCCCACTCGTCCAGATAAAACTCGTCGTAGATTACTCGATACAGTTTGGCCGTGTACCAGTCGCCGATGAGCAGCAAACTCTGATTGATCTTCTCAAAGCCCAGCGTCAGTGCCAGCCGCTGCTCGACCACCTGGCGCAGCACACGCTTCGAGCGCGTCGGGAGCAGCGTGCTGCGCGCGCCCTCGTGCAGATTCTGGCTGACGGCCGTCAGGTTTTGATCGATGGCTTCGTCCAGCAAGCGATAGCGCAGCAATTGATAGTTGCCGATTTTCAACAGTTCAATGTCCGATTGGAAATCGCCTTCCGGCGAAACGATCACCGCCCCCTCCCAATCGACCACGGTCAAATCGGCTTCAGAGTAACGCACCCGCGAGATCAAGATGTCGTCAATTTCACGCGGGCCGAAGACTTCGCGCTGGGTGCGCATGAAGCGCGCCAGCGTCTGGCCGTTGCGATCGATGAATTCATCGGGCGTGCCGTCAACCGCCGACAGCATCATCACGGCATATTCTTCCACCATATCGCCGCGCTGCGGCCGCGTGGCGGTCAGGTGCGAGCGCAACGCGGCCTGGACACGCGCCTTCGCTTGAAGCGAGTTGATGCTTAACACATCGGGCAGCGAAAAATAGCACTCGGCAATTTGCACCACGCCGTCATAGGTCTGATAGTGGATCGAGATCGACACGCCGTCGTGCACGATCGTCTCCGAGCCGGTGATGCGCACCTCCACATCGATCGCCTCGAAGTACGGAGCGTCGCGCAGACGCTGCAAGGGCTGCGGCGAGGCCGTCAACGGCCGCTCGTCGCACGGCATGATCAGCAAATAGCACAACTGCGCGTCGATTACGTCGGGCAGAGATTCAGTCATAACGCCTCGAAGTCCGTCAGCGTCTGCCGCCAGCGATCGGGCAGCGCCACCGTGCGCCGGACAGCATAATCAAACATCACCTGCACCGTGCGGCCCAGCGCCAGCACCTGGCCGGCGGCTTCGTCGACAAATTCATACACCATATCGAAACTGGAGTTACCCAGACGACTCACGCCGACGCGAATGCGCAGCATCATCGACATTAAGATCGGCGCCTTGAACTGGCAGTTCGCTTCGGCGATGATAAAGAACGGCGAGGGGAAGTCATCCGCCAACAGGCCCAGGTGTTTGAAGTATTCGACGCGGGCCATTTCCATGTAGGTGAAGTACACGGCGTTGTTGACGTGACCAAAGGCATCCAGATCGCGGAAACGAATCGTAATTGAGGTGGCAAATCGAAAGGTCTCGGACATGATCACGCACTCACGCCGACACGTTGAGCCGTTCAAGATAGTGCTGCAAGTTCAGGCGCGAAATCTGTGTCAGGTCGTCAGGCGCGTCATCCGGCTCAAACCAGCCCAACGCCGAACACTTGCCCGGTTCGCGAATCTCGGCCTCGCCGCCGATCAGCGCGCACACATACGTCGGCGAGACCCAATGTTGGCCTTCATCCGGTAGGATATGATCGACCACGTCCAGCAGATCGCGCACTTCCATCTGCAGGCCGTATTCCTCGGTAATTTCGCGCTTCAACGCCGCGATCAAGGTCTCGCCATATTCCACCGCGCCACCCGGAAATTCCCACAACCCGCGCTCGTTCTTGGCCAGCGGGCCGCGCTGGGCCATAAACACCCGCCCGCGCGCATTGACGATAATCGCTCCGACGCCGACTCCGATGTAATCGATCCCGCGCTGCATAGGCGTTCGACCTCCGTTGCAGATATTGGGGATTATACCCCAGCCCGATTGAACCACGCCGTGAACCAAAACACCACCCCGATCGGCGAGCGGCGCGATCGGAGTGGTGATGAACAATTGAACGGCAATATGCAGTTGTAAACGTCAATCAAACGATCGATCGATCACGGCCCGGTCACAGTCGGCAGGTTGGCGGCGGCCCAGTCCTTCAGCCCGCCTGCCATGCTGGTCACTTGCGTAAAGCCCGCGTTCGTCAGAATGTCGCGGCCCGCCTGGCTGCGATTGCCCGAGCGGCACACCACGACCACTTCTTTGTCGCGCGGCACGTCTTTGACGCGCGCTTCCAACTCACCCAGCGAAATCAACGTCGCGCCAGGGATGTGATACTCATTCCATTCCTCCGGTTCGCGCACATCCAGAATGAACGCCCCCGCCTGCCGTTTGGCGGCCGCTTCGGCCACCGAGATTTCCGCCGACAGGCTGGCCGACGATGCGGCGGGTGCGGCTGTCGTCGGCACACTGGCCGCACCCGCGCCCGCACCCTGCGACACGAACACCGCGATGACGATCACGGCCAACAGACCCAGCCCACCCCACACCCAGGCGGCCGACGCTTGTGGCGCGGCTTTAGGGGGCTGAGCCGCCGGTCTGCTTGCTGACGATTTGGCTTTCTTCTTAGACATGGTCATTTCTCCTGTAGTGTGCTTATCCGGTTCATTAGATGCACGACACCGTCAAACGTTTCAAACCATTTACCCAAACAACGCCTCAATGGTACAATGATCGTGGCGTAGCCGTTGTCGGGTAAGACGCGTTTACCATGTCAGACACTTCACCACACTCACCCTTGCCGGCTGAATCGGATGCTCTGTACGAGCCGTTCAGTCAACTGTTCGACGGACATCAGGCGGTAATGCTGCTGATCGAGCCGGAGACGGGCGCGATTCTCCGGGCCAACCAGGCCGCCTGCGCTTTTTACGGCTACGAGAACGCCGCGCTGTGCGCGCTCAACGTTACGGACATCGTTCAACTTCACCCGGAGAAGGCCGCGCACTACCGGCAGAGCGCCATCCGCCGCGAACGCAATCAGTTTGTGGTCCCGCACCGGCTGGCCTCAGGCGAAGTGCGCACCGTCGAGGTTCGAGCCTCGCCCATGGACATCAACGGCCACTCCGTCTTGCTCTCGATTGTACACGACATTACCGAACACGCGAATACCGAGCGTGATTTGCGCCAATTGGCGCAGCGCCTGACCATGCTTAACGACATCGGCCAGGCCATTGCGTCCACACTCGATCTCGATCAGATTTTGAGCATCTTGCTGGAGCGGACCCGGCAGGCCGTGGGCGCGGAAGCTTGCTCGGTAGCGCTGCTAGACGAGTCGCACACGGAACTGGTGTTTCATCGGGCGGCGGGCGTCGCCAGTCAGGACGTCATCGGGCTGCGCCTGAAGCGCGGCCAGGGCGTGGCAGGCTGGGTGGTGGAACATCAGCAATCGGCACTGATTTTGGACACCGCCACCGATCAACGTTTCCTCGGGCAAATTGATACACCGTCGGGTTTTCAGACGCGCAACTTGATCTGTGTGCCGATGTTTGCCCATAACGTCATTATCGGCGTGCTGGAACAGATCAATAAAGTGTCGGGGGCGTTCGACGCCGCCGATGTGCAGCTGCTGGAAGCCGTCGCCGCGCAGACCGCCGTCGCCATTGATAATGCGCGCCTGTTTGACGCGGAGCGGCGCAGCCATCAGCGCCTTGAAACGCTATACCGGATCGGCCAGACCGTTAACTCCACGCTCGATCCGGCCGCCATCCTCGAACAACTGATCGACGAGGCCATGCGCGCCACGCACGCAACACACGGTGCAGCGTTGATCGCCCGGCCCGCCGCAGGCAACTTTGAACGTCGCGCACAGCGCGGCTACTCGCCGGAACTGATCGCGCGCGCGGCGCAACATCAGCTGCCGCTCACGGGCGGCATTAATGGCCGAGCCTACGCCACCCGCCAGGTGATCGCCGTCAATGACGTGCGCCTGGACCCCGATTATTTTCCGCTGGTGCCGGAAACCCGATCGGAACTGGTGATCCCGATTTTGCGCGGCGACAGTGTGCTGGGTCACATCGATCTGCAAAGCCCGCACGTGAATGGCTTCAGCGAAGTCGATCTGGACTTTCTGCGCGTCTTGGCCGATCAGGTCGCGGTAGCACTGGAGAATGCACGCCTGTATCAGGAGGCCCAGCGCCACGCCACTGAATTGGAAGCGCGGGTGCGCGAACGCACGGCCGCCCTGCGCGACAGCGAAGAAACGGCCCGTGTCCTGCTGAATGCCGCGCCCGATGCCGCCTACTTGCTCGACGCGAACGGCACGCTACTGGCGGCCAACGCGCCCGGCGCCGAGGACCTGGCGACATCGGTCGAGCAATTGGTCGGCGTCAATCTGGTGGATTTATTTGAACCGGCCCTGGCGCAGGCACGGCGCGCGCAGGTCAATCGCGCGATCAACACCGGCCAGCCGATCCGCTTTCAAGACGAGCGGGCGGGCCGCTATTTCGAGAACGTCATTTATCCGATTCGCGGTGCCGCCGGCGTGATCGATCGAGTCGCGGTGTATAGCAACGACGTAACCGAACGCCGCCAGGCCGAAATTGAAATGCAGCGCGCGCTGGACAAAGAGAAAGAACTCAGCGAACTCAAGTCGCGCTTTATCTCCGTCGCCTCGCACGAGTTTCGCACCCCGCTGACCACCATCCTGTCGTCGGCCGAACTGCTGGAGCATTATAGCCATCGCTGGAGCGACGCCAAGAAACTGGAGTATCTGAAGCGGATTCAAACCGCCGTGCAGCACATGGTTGATCTAATCAACGACGTGCTGGTGGTAGGCAGGTCGGATGCGGGCAAACAGGCGTTTGAGCCGGCGCCGCTGGACTTGATCGGGTTCTGCGGCTCGATCATCAGCGAGATCCAACCCGACGGATCACATCCCCAGCCGATTGTGTTTCTCGCACGCGGCGACTGCGCCAATGCCGTCATGGATGAACGTTTACTGCGGCACATTCTATCCAACCTGTTGTCCAACGCCATCAAGTATTCGCCGCCCGGCGCACCCGTCCAGTTCAATCTGCACGAGCAGGCAGGACAAGTTGTTTTCGAAATTAGCGATCACGGCATTGGCATTCCGCTCGATGATCTGGCCCACCTCTACGACACCTTCCATCGCGCCAGCAACGTGGGTAACATCGCCGGCACCGGCCTGGGTATGACCATCGTCAAGCGGTCCGTCGATTTGCACGGCGGCAAGATCGAAGTAGACAGTCACGTTGGCACAGAGTCCGGCACCCGGTTCACCGTCACGCTGCCGCTAGTTTCGGTGCCGCCGGAACCGGCGGTATCTGCCCCTGAAAATAACGCCGCACCGACTCCGCCAGCGTAAGTTCACCCCTGAGCACCGGCTGCTCGTACACGGCGGCCCATTCCGCCAGGTTCGATTGCGCCCGCGCCAGTTCATCACGAATCAAATAACCCATCGGCCCGACCTGATCCAGATAACCGGTGATCTCAAAATCCCGATCGGCCCGGGCGCGATCATACGGCACGCGCATCACCTCAGCCTGCCATTGACCACCATGCCACGTCACCTGGCCGTAGCCCGCCCGCGCATCGCCGTCGAAAGGCAAACCCACCGCACCCACGTTGATCACGAGCGTCTGATCGATGGTGCGAATGAGCGGCTTGTGCGTATGACCGGCAATTAGCACACTCGGCGGCGGCGCATGCGGCGGCGCGATCTTCTCACGAAGGTCTGCTTCCGGGGTCTCCCTGTAAATGCCCGCCCGCGTCCCCAGCATCGACGCGTGCACGCTGCGGGCTTCGCTCCCGGCCTGCCACACGCTGAACTGAAACGGCCACGCCGCCAGCGTCGCCAGATCGGCCTGCACTTGCTGATACGTCCAGAATGAATTGCGATGCAGCTCAAAGCGCCGGCCGCTGCGCGGCGCATGCGGTGCGGCGTGCGTCAGCACATACTCTTCGTGATTGCCCAGCACGCATTGCCAGCCGTGCGTGCGCACGCGATTCAGCACCAGGTCCAAACATTCGCGCGGGCGCGGGCCGCGATTGATCACATCGCCGGCCACGATCACCCGATCGGGCTGCCAGCGATCGATGTCTTCGACAACCGCTTCAAGTGCGGCCAAATTTGCGTGGACGTCAGATAAAATGGCTAGTTTCATAGTAGATCGGGGAGTAGTAGATTGGTAAATTGGTAAATTGGTAGATTGGTCAACTGGTGATTGGTAATCAGCGATCGGCCGCCAGTCATTACGCATTATGAATTATGAATTATGCATTGTGCATTGTGCATTGCTCCGTTATAATCGCGCGACATTCTACCACATGGATGCGCCATGCGAACCCTGTCACTTGACACCGTCCGAAAGTTAGCGCTGGTCAAACAACATCTGGCAGGCCAATCGCCGACCAGCGATGCCGCAGGGATTCTTGATCTGGTGCGCGATTTAGGCTGCCTGCAACTCGATCCGATCAGCGCGGTGGCGCGCTCGCATCAGATCGTCGTCTGGAGCCGCGTCGGTCAGTACGATCTCGATCATCTCGATCAACTCTTGTGGCGCGATCGCAGTCTCTTTGAATTCTGGGCGCACGCGGCGTCGATTGTGCCCGTGGCCGACTATCCCATTCACCGGCACTTTATGCGCCGCTACGCCACCGAGGCGT
>JACRBO010000455.1 GCA_016219235.1 Chloroflexota bacterium | reverse complement strand
TGAGGATATTCATGCGCCGAAGGTTTCCTTCATCTTCAGCAGGCGGCGGTTGAGGCGTGCAGCAAGATCGGCTAAGTCATCGTCCGGGATGTTTAGCCCACCTTTTCTTAGATCGAGGGCGGCCAGTTGTTGTTCTTCATACGGCACGCCTGGCGGCAAAGGGACAAGGTGCCAGTGTACGTGACGATTGCCCTGTTGGCTCCCTAATGACAGGATGTACATGCGCTCAGTGGGCACTTCCTGTCGCAAGGTTTCAGCTACCTGGTACACGATCTTTTGGAGAGCAAGATACTCTTCGAGAGTGAAGTCAGACGTCACCGCTTCACGGTGCCTGCGCGGAGCGACCAGCGTGTAGCCATAGAGCAATTGATGTTTGCTGAAAAACACAATGGCCGTGTCATCTTCATAAAGAATCGGATGCTGTTCGCGCATCTCGCCCGCAATGATCTGGCAGATGAAACACGGTCCACTTTGTGACCGCCTGGTGTAGGCGGGGATGTCAACCGGATAGCGTTGATAGTTCATAATGATCAATCACGCACCACGCAGCATGAAACACGTAGTGTGTAGTGCGTGGTGCGTGACTACGGCTTCTCAATCGCCGCAACCAACTCGCGGCAGAAATCGGGGATGTCGGCCACGACGCGCCCCCACACCAGGTTGCCGCTGCGAAACGCCGGTTGATCCACCCACGTCGCGCCGGCGTTGACCAGATCGTCTTTGATGCCCAGGCTGCCGGTGGCTGTGTGGCCTTTGACGATGCCCGCCGAGATGCCCACCAGTCCGGCGTGGCAGATCAGGCCGACGATCTTGCCGGCATCATAGATGGCCTTGACGAAGCTCTTCACATCGGCGTAGCGCCGCATCTTGTCGGGGGCCCAGCCGCCGGGCACGACCACTGCATCGAAGTCGGCGGGATTGAGCGTGGTGAAGTTCGTCACCGAAGCGGCCTCCAGCGCGACTTTGCCGCGATAGGTCTTAGGCCCGTCGTGACTGACCACGCTGACGGTCGCCCCTTCTTCGCGCAGCCGCATCACCGTGACCCAGAATTCCAGGTCTTCAAAACCCTCGTCCACCAGAAACGCAATTTGCTTGCCTTGCAATCGCATGGGACTCTCCAGATTCAATTCATAATGCATAGTGCATAGTTCATAATGTTCGTCGCTCGACTCAGGTTCTGCGCCGCTGCAAATTATGCATTACGAATTATGCATTACGAATTACTCATTGTGCATTGTGAACTGTGCATTGATAAAACCGGGTTGCCCGCGCACGAAGTCGCGCGCCGACATCGCCTTGCGGCCCGCCAGTTGAATCTCGATCAACTCGATCACGCCGTCGCCCGTCACCACCCCGATCGCGCCATCGGCCAATCGGACCACCGTGCCCGATCCTTGATCCCCTATCCCTGATCCCCGATCCCCTATCCCTGATCCCTCATCCCTCATCCCCGTTTTCAAAATCTTCACCATCTGCCCATTCCACCACGTAAACGCGCCGGGCCACGGAATATACGCACGCACAGCCCGATCAATTTCGATCGCCGAACGGCCCCAATCGATCTGCGCGTCGGCCTTGTTGATCTTGGGACTGTAGGTGATGCCTTCAGTTGGCTGAACTTGCGGTGTGATCGCGCCGCTCAAATAACCGGGCAGCGTGTCGATCAACAACTGCGCGCCGAGGTACGACAGTCGTTCACTTAGCGAAGCCGTCGTGTCATCCGATCGGATCGGTTCACGCCCGACGGATAACATCGGGCCGGTGTCCATGCCCGCGTCCATCTGCATGATGGTGATGCCGGTCTCCGCATCACCGGCCAGGATCGCCGCCGCGATGGGTGCGGCCCCGCGATGGCGCGGCAAGATCGAGCCGTGCACGTTGACACAGCCGAAGCGCGGAATGTCCAGCACGGCTTGCGGCAAGATCAAGCCATACGCGGCCACGACGACTACGTCGGGCTGCAGGGCATGCAGTTGCTCAATCGCAGCCGGGTCTTTGCGAAACGAGCGCGGTTGATAGATCGGCAGGCCACGGGCAGCCGCCCACTGCGCCACGGGCACAGCGGTCAGCGTTTTGCCGCGGCCGGCGGGCTTATCCGGTTGCGTGTAAACGGCCAGCACGGTGTAAGTGCGGGCGAGTGCTTCCAATGTCGGGACCGCGAATTGCGGCGAACCCATGAAGATGAGGTTAGTCATGGAGTGCGTTAGTGAGGTAGTGCAATAGTGAGATAGTTGTAATGCGTAAGACGTACTGCGTAATGAGTGACGAGTGACGAGTGATTGGTAATCGGTGATCAGTGATCAGTAATCGGTAATCGGTGAGTGGTGACCGGTTACCCGTCACTGATTGACCGTGAAACCAGTTGACCGATCAACCGATTACCAATTGACCATGTAACCAGTTGACCGATCGACCGATTACCAATTAACCATGTAACCAGTTGACCGATTACCAGTTGACCAATCACTTCTTGCGTCCCGCCAGCATCACAATCAACGGAACGCTGACCGCCGCCAGAATGAGCAGCCATGGGCCAAGGCCTTTGGCCAGCGTAGTGGCGCCGCTGTCCGGGCTGAGCGCCGCGCGCCATTGTAGGTCCAAACCTGTCAGCGTCGTGTTGAGGCCGCGCTCGACGCCGCCCGCGCACGACGCGCCATCGCGATAGGCGGCCAGCAGGGCCTGAATGCCGGTGCTGCCATAGGCGTCGACGATTTGCTGCACCACGCCGCGGCTCTGCGCGTAACCGACAAAGGCCGCGGTTGCATCGGTGGGCAGCGTCCCGCACAACGTCTCCAGCGACGACACCTGTCCGGCCCCCAGCGCCGTCTGCAAGGCCACGGCCTGCGCGGGATTCGGCTCTGCCTCGTTCAAAGTCGCCAGGCCTTCGTCCAGCCAGGCGGGCACGGCATCGTAACGCGGAAAAGCCGCCAGGTACATCATCAGGTGCGTCAACTCGTGCGGCAGATCGCGCCGCAGTTGAAGATCGGCTTCGGGGCCGGGCGGCACCGCGATGAGCACGACGCCCAACTGCGGCCGCGCCTGGCCGCCCAGCCACTCGTGTCCGGCCAATTCCACCGCGCTGCGGAGATCGTCGAGCGTGGCGTAGAT
>JACRBO010000036.1 GCA_016219235.1 Chloroflexota bacterium | reverse complement strand
TGAGTCGCTGGTCAACGTGCAGACGGATTTGTATCTGCTCGGCCTGATCGCCGTGGTATTGCTAATCGGCGTACTGAACTGGGTGGCGAACTGGGCGCGGCGCCGGCTGACCGCCACGATTACGGGCGATGCGGTGCTGGCTTTGCGCCGCGACGCCTTCGATGCGTCGGTCAAGCACGATCTGTCGTTCTATGATGAATTTCAGGCGGGCAAGATCGTCAGCCGCATCACGTCGGACACGCAGGAATTCGCGCAGATGGTGACGCTGGTCACGGACCTGATCAGCCAGGTGTTGACGGTGATGATCCTGCTGCCGATCCTGTTTGCGATCGAGTGGCGCTTGACGCTGCTGGCGCTGGCGATGACGCCCGTGGCGTACTTCACGGCCAGCGGCTTTCGATCGCTGGCGCGGCGCGCCACGCGCCAGGGCTTCCGCGCGATGGGCGAGGTGAATGCGGCGGTGCAGGAGGCCGTGACGGGCATTCAAATCGCCAAGAACTTCCGGCAGGAAGATGCGCTGTATCAACACTTTGTCGGCATCAACAAATTATCGTATCAGGTGAATCTGCGGCGAGGCTTTGTATTAGCCAACGTCTTCCCGACGCTCAACGCTCTAACCGGCGTCGCCACAGCGATCCTCGTGTACTTTGGCGGATTGTCGGCGGCGGGCGGCGACATCTCGATCGGGGCGTGGTACCTGTTCGTCGCCAGCGTCGATCGGTTCTGGTTTCCCATCATCAACATTGCCGCGTTCTGGAGTCAATTTCAGGCGGGTCTATCGGCGGCCGAGCGCGTCTTCGCGCTGATCGACGCCGAGCCGGTGGTGCATCAAACCGATCACCGCCCTGCCCCGGCCCTGCGCGGCGAGATCAAATTCGAGCGTGTCAATTTCCGTTATACCGAGCAGGAAGACGTGCTGAATGATTTTTCGCTGCACATTTGCGCCGGCGAAAATGTGGCGCTGGTGGGTCACACGGGCGCGGGCAAAAGCAGCGTCGCCAAGTTGATCGCTCGGTTCTACGAATTTCAATCCGGCGCGATTACGCTGGACGGGCAAGACATTCGCTCATTCGAGTTGAACAGTTACCGCAAACAGTTGGGCATCGTCTCGCAGACACCGTTTCTGTTTGCCGGCACAGTGGCCGATAATATCCGCTATGCGCGGCCTGAACTCAGCGATGATGAGATCGAAACGATTGCGCGCCGCATTGGCGGCGGCGAATGGCTGGATACGCTGCCGAACGGCCTGCAGAGCGACGTAGGCGCGCGCGGCTCACGGCTCTCGATGGGCCAGCGGCAACTCGTCGCGTTGACGCGCGTGCTGGCGCAGCGCCCGGCCGTGTTCATTCTCGACGAAGCTACGGCCTCGATCGATCCGTTTACGGAAAGCCAGATCAAAGACGCGCTCGATCTGATCCTGGCCGATTCAACGTCGATCCTGATCGCCCACCGGCTCTCGACGGTGCGCAGCGCCGATCGGATTATCGTGATGCGTGCGGGCGGCATCCTCGAAGAGGGCAATCACGACGCGCTCATCGCGCTGCGCGGTCACTACGCGGAACTGTACAACACCTACTTCCGGCATCAATCGCTGGAGTTTGTAGACACAAACCCGCGACTCAAATTTTCCATTCAAACTGAAGTACAATAGCATCACCTCTAATTGTCCGGTGATGATGGCATGTCTCGTACACTCCGCTTCGGCGTACAAATCGATGTGGCAGACGCCTTCTGGGTGCTGGTGCGCGAGGCGATTTACCAGTGCGCGCAACGGCAGGCCGTCGATGTTTTTCCACTGGACGTCAACTCTCCCCACACGCTGCCGATCAACGAGCAGTTAAGCCTGATCGACGAGTGGCTGGCCCAGGAACTCGACGCGATTATCTGCCTGGACTGGCCTGAAAGCCTCGCGCAGCGTGCGCTTCAATTCGATATTCCGATCGTGCATCTCTCCGAATCGAACATTCGGCATGCACAGTTTGTATCGCCCACTGGCCTGTATGACATCGCCAGAGACCTTGGGGTGTTTCTGGCGCAGCAGCTGCACGGCCGCGGGAACGTGCTCGCGGTTGGCGGACAGCTGCATCACCCGGGCGAAGACGGCAAAAGCCGTCTGATGGGCATAACGGACGCGCTGCACGCCTATCCCGATATGCACTTGCGGCATCTGCCGAGTCTATGGACGTATGAGCATGCCTGTCAACAAATCCGCGACACGGCCTGGCCGCCCGGCGAGCACTTCGACGCGGTGTTCGGCCTGTCGGATTCGATCGCGCTGGCGGCCAGCGACGTTGGCCGCGAACTCGGCTTGATCGACGATCGAACGATCGTCGTCGGCATCAATGGTGATCCGCTGGCGCTGGCGGCGATTGTGACGGGCACGCTGACCGCCACGGTTCTGACTTCAACCACCGATCTGGCCGAACAGGCTGTGGACCTGGCCTGCCGGGCGGCGCGCCAGGAGCCGCTGCCCGCACACTTTAGTTTCAAGCCGACCTTCGTGACGGCCGACAACGTGAGTGAGATCGCAGCGCGGAAACTGGTCGCCATCGCCAACCTGCCCAGCCGCCTGATCGGCGACAATACGCGGCAGGCCCAGCAGCGACTCTCGCAACTGGAAACCAGTCTCAAGATCAATCAGCAGGTGGGCGCGGTGCTCGATCGGCGGCAGCTCACCCATCTGATCGCCGATCTCATTCGGGTCAGTTATGGCTATGATGGCGTTCGGTTGTATCTGTGGGATGAAGCCACTCGCGCGTTACACCTCGAAGCGTCTGACACAGTGCAGCCTGAACCACACCTGACGCTGGACGCCACCGGGTTGCTGGCTGAAGCGCTGCGGGGCCATGAACCGATCTTTATTCCCGACACGCAGCACAGCCATCGCTTCCCGGTTGATCCAGATTGGCCGCACACCCGATCGCGCGTGATCGTCCCGATTCAGTTCGCGTCGAAAATCATCGGCCTGCTCGATCTGCACAGTTACGCCGCGCGCCAGCATGCACGCCAGGACTTGATCGGCCTGCAAGCGCTGGCCGATCAACTGGGCATCGCCATGCGGAATGCCGAACTCTATGGCGATGCCGTGGAAGCGCGCGCCGCCGCCGAGAAGGCCGATCAGCTCAAGACCCGGCTGCTCGCCAACGTCAGCCACGAGCTGCGCACCCCGCTCAACATCATCCTGGGTTACACCGCCACCGCGCTGGCTTCACCCAATCCCTATCAAGTCGATCTGCCGCCGGCGCTGACACGTGATTTGCAGCAAATCTATGGCAGCGGTGAACATTTGCTGCGCCTCATCAACGACTTGCTCGATCTCTCGCGGGCGGAGATCAACGAACTCGATCTGTTCCCGGAAACGATCGAGCCGCGCGCCTTTTTGCAAGAGACGTTTCACAGCTTCACCGCCAGCCGGACGGCCAGGGCCGCCGTCCAATGGCGACTGGCCTTGCCGGAGCATCTGCCGGTCATTCAGGCCGATCCGGTCCGCTTCCGGCAAATCCTCTTCAACCTGCTCAGCAACGCCAACAAGTTCACGGCCCAGGGCCAGATCGTGCTGGGCGCGGAAGTCGCGCCGCCGCATCTGCATGTGTGGGTGCAGGACACGGGCGAAGGCATCCCAATTGAAATGCAGGAGCGCATCTTCGAGCCGTTTGTCACCAGCCTGCAGGCCAAACGCCGCAACGAAGGCATCGGCCTGGGGCTGAGTGTCACCCGGCGGCTGGTGTTACTGCACGGTGGCACAGTGACGCTGGAAAGCCAGCCGGGGCGTGGCTCGACCTTTCATCTCTATCTGCCGCTGCCCAGCTTAAGCGGCCAACCGCTGGTCGTGCCGGCTAACGCGCAGCCGACGCTGGTCGTCTTGTCGGCGGTCGAAACGTTGCCGGAAGCGGTGCTTGATCTCAGTCGCCGTCAGGGCTGGTCGATCCATCGGGTGCAGTCGTCCGCCGATTTGTCCACGCTCCTGAACAAGTTGCTGCCCGTCGCGCTGGCCTGGGATCTGACGCACGCCAACTTGACTGACTGGGACCTCATTCAAAAGATTCGTTCGCTGCCGCAACTGGCGCAACTGCCGTTCATCCTGTACGGCGCAGAGCGGCCGGCCGTGCCGGATTCCGGCGCAGGCGTGACCGATTTCCTCGTGAAGCCGTTAAACCGTCAGACTCTCCTCGACACGATCGGCGCGCTGCGTCCAACTACCGACGCCGGCCTGATCTTGATCGTGGACGACGACGCGCAGGCGCGCGATCTCTACGCTCGGCTCATCGCTGAAGCTTTCCCCGGTTGTGTCATTCGCCGGGCCGAAGACGGCGCGGTCGCGCTGAAGATTCTGGATGAAGTCACACCCGTTCTGGTGATCCTCGATCTGCAAATGCCCAACGTCGATGGCTTCGCCGTCCTCGAACAGCTCCGCGCCCGATCGGCGACGCGGCGCACGCCCGTGCTGGTA
Source organism: Chloroflexota bacterium (assembly GCA_016219235.1). The sequence goes on along the minus strand of JACRBO010000036.1, from coordinate 2,419 downwards.
ATGAGCGGTCGCGCGTTGTCGTTCGATGACGTGCAGCGGCTCGATCAGCTGTATGTCACTTTTCAGAGCAAGCACCTGCTCAGTGAAGATGAAACCACGGCCGCTTTACGCCGCGCTCTGGCCGCCGACAAGGCCCTGCCGCCTCAAACCAGCATTGTGGTCAAACAGACCTTGGCCTACCTTCAGCAGAATTATCACCGGGCGCTGTCACGCCAGGAACTGGCCTCGGCTGTCGGCGTCAGCAAAGATTATCTCAGCCACATCTTCCAGCAGGAACTGGGCCTGTCGCCGTGGGAGTATCTTAATCGGTATCGTATCCAGCAGGCGAAGGCCCTGTTAAGCAACAGTCGCGCCTCCATCACCGACATCGCTGCGCAGGTCGGCTTTGACGACCTCTCCTATTTCAACCGCGTCTTCCGCAAGCAAGAGGGCCGCACCCCCAGCCAGTATCGCGAGCATCCCGATCTCCAGTAAACCCCAAGAATTTCTCACGCCAGGCCGCACTGCGCACACGCAGTAGGTGCAAGTGTGGGCAAGAAGCAAAGTATCAAGGCTTTTCTTTGCGGCTTTGCGGCTTGGTGTGAGCGTTTCGATTTATCGCAGAATTGTCCTACCCTCTCGCATGATCGTCCAAGACACGCGGGCCGCTTGTGCGATAGACTGTTATCCATCGAGGGCGACGATGTCTATCCTCCCCACCGTGCTTATCGTCGAGAATGATCAAGCGACTTACCGGCTGTATCGACGCGCCTTGCAGCCAGAATTTCACGTGCTGGTCGCGTCCTATGACGACGATGTGCTGGCGCTGGTGAACACTCACTCAATTGACGCGATAGTATTGGAACCCGGACCGATCGGGGGGCGAGGCTGGACGCTGTTGAGCGATCTGAAGCGTCTGCCCGCGCTACAGGCCATCCCGATCGTGCTCTGCACGGCGCAAGACGAGCGCCGCCGCGGCCTGGAACTGGGATCGGCCGCTTACCTGATCAAGCCGGTCTTGCCGACGACGTTACTGGAAACAGTGCGCCGTTTCACCCACCCCACATCGTATCAGGAGGCATAGCATGAGCAGTAGTGTTTCCGCCCTGAACTCAGCGCCGCCCCCCCGGCCCAAATGGCAGAGGCGCTGGTTTGGCCCCGAAGCCCGCGTGGCCTGGCTGTTCATTTTACCCAGCCTGATCGGCTTCACGGTGTTCTACGCCGTGCCCGCCGTGCGCGGACTGCTGATCAGCTTCACCAACTGGGATATGTTGACTGCGCCCAAATACGTGGGCACCGACAACTATCAGAAACTGCTCGGCGATCCCGTATTTTGGGATTCGCTGGGCCGCACCGTCGGCTACGTGTTGTTAAACATTCCCCTGCAAACCGCGCTGGCCGTGGGGCTGGCGGTCGTGATGGATCGCGTCACCAAATCCTCCTTGATTCGAGCCATTTTCGTGATGCCGTGGCTGCTGCCGCCCGTCATCGTGGCGTTGATCTGGCTGTGGATGCTGGATCCGACGCTCGGTTTTGTGAACAGCGTGCTGCGTTCGATTGGCTGGCAAACCTTATCGTTCTTAGGCTCGCCCGATCAGGCCATGCCCTCGATCGCGCTGATCAACATCTGGCAGTACACCGGCTATACGGCGCTCTTGTTCTTTGCCGGCTTGCAGACCATCCCCAAAGAGCTCTATGAAGCCGGGGCGATCGACGGTGCGACCGAGCGCCGCATGTTCTGGTCGATTACGATCCCGTTGCTGCGCCCGGTCCTGGTGTTCGTGCTCGTCACGTCCATCATCGGCTCGTTCCAGATATTCGACACGATTGCCGTGACGACCAAAGGTGGTCCGATCAACGCAACCAAAGTGATCACGTGGTACATCTACGACTACGCCTTTGGCCGCTTCCAGATGGGCTATGCCACGGCCATCGCGGTCGCCCTGTTCGTCATCTTGATCGCCGTGACGATTGTGCAGATGCGCATTTTGAATGCCAACAATTCTGATCTGGCGTAGCGAGTTCAGGAGAGACTAGACATGGCTACCAATACCTCAACTCTGATGACGTCGTCAACTACCCGGCGGCCGGGCCAAAGGCCGGGCCGGAAAATCTCGATCGGCAAGGTCATCGCCTGGATCGTGATCGTCGCCTCGATCCTGATCATCCTGTTCCCGTTCTGGTGGATCATCCGCACGGCGTTCTCGACGCAGCGTGAAATGCTGGCCGCGCCGGAATCGCTGGGGCCGGTCGGGTACACCGGCATCAACTTCGCGCGTGTGCTGGGTCAGGTCGATACGGCCACGGCGGTGGCGGCGGGCGGTTCCGGTCAGAAGTTGGACTTCTTGCTGTATCTGCGCAACTCGATCGTCGTCTCGGTGCTGATCGTGGTGGGGCAGGTGTTCTTCAGCGCGCTGGCCGCGTATGCCTTCGCCCGGTT
>JACRBO010000454.1 GCA_016219235.1 Chloroflexota bacterium | reverse complement strand
AATCGATCAGCGAGATCGCGCTGGAGAGTTACGGCTATCTCAATCGGAACGTGGCTTTCCCCGATGTGCTGGTGAGCTCGGCCAATCACGCGCCCACCGTTGCCGACGATCAATACGCGACGACGAAGAACACCGTGCTGCGCGTCTCCGCGCCCGGCGCAACGGCCAACGACACCGACGTCGACGGCGATGCGTTCTGGCTGGAGTATTACTACTCGCCTAATCACGGCGCGCTGACGCTGTACGATGATGGTTCGTTCGTCTACACGCCGACGTTGGGTTTCGTCGGCACGGACAGCTTTGAGTATCAGGGCTTTGACGGTCTGACCCTGTCGGACTGGGCTACGGTCACTATTCAAGTAGTCGCCCCGACGACCTACGTCTATCTGCCGTTAGTCGTTCGGCAGTAATCAGCCGCTAATCTCAAGTATGCCGCAGCGTGCGCCGGGAGCCAGTCTTCAAGGCTCTCGGCGCACGTTGCGCGCTACGGTCTGGCTTCATGGTTGGCCGCTGATCAGCCTCGGTGTCCGCACGATCTGGATGGGCCTCGCGATCGCAGTGTGATCCGATCGAGTGTGAACCGCACGATCAATTTTCAAAGAAAGACCGTTTAGCTCTTGATTCTTGATCGGCCTTGTTATACAATGCTGAAGATTCAACGGATTGGCTCCTTAGATTGTCGTGTTGCCTGAGAATAGGTTGAAGCGGCGAGTCCACGTGCCACGCGCGCGTGTTTACTTGACACCCCAATTCATGTAGGAGGCCACGATGTTTAAGACTGATGAACCTGCCGAAGCAGTACCGGAGCCGGTTGCCGAGGCCGCGCCCGTAGTTGAGGCCGCGCCCGCGCCAGCACCCGCGGCCAAGAAACCGGCTGCGAAGAAAGCACCGGCCAAGAAAGCGGCTGCGAAGAAACCCGCCGCCAAGAAAGCGGCCGTGAAGAAGCCGGCGGCCAAGAAGCCAGCCGCCAAGAAGCCCGCGGCCAAGAAACCCGCCGCGAAGAAACCAGCCGCCAAGAAGCCTGCGGCCAAGAAACCGGCGGCGAAGAAGCCCGCCGCGAAGAAAAAGTAGTTCACATCTAGTTTGAGCAAAGGGCTGCGCTTCAAGCGCAGTCTTTTTGTTTGCGTGGTGTACGGCGCTTGCTTTTTTGTTTTGACAGGGTAGAATAGCGCGAGACCCGAATGTGTGAGGAGGAAACGATGTACGAACTACGTTGCCCCAATTGTGGTTGGACCTCAACTATGACACCCGAAGCCGAAGCGGCCGCCGTGGCCGAAGCGGCCAGGCTGAATGCCACTCAGCACGTTGAGCAGTGCCCGCGCTGCCAGTGGGTGATGCGGGTGCCCGTCGAGGCATTGCACGCTGCCGGGCCGGTCGCCGCGCCCGCAGTGGAAGCGCCAGTGTTATTGGCCGCGCCTGAGCCGACGCTGCTGCTGGAGCCGGAGAAACCGGCGAAGGCTGAACCAGCCAGGAAACCAGTCGCCAGGAAACCTGCAGCGAAGAAAGTGGCTAAGCCCGTCGTCGTCGTTGAGGCTGCCGAGCCGGCGGATGTCGCGTTGCCGGTTGTCGAGAAGCCCAAGACAGTGAAGAAAGCCGCGCCTGCCAGGAAGGCTGTTGCGAAGAAACCGGCGGCCAAGAAGCCCGTCGCCAAGAAACCGATCGCTAAGAAGCCAGTGGCCAAAAAACCAGCAGCGAAGAAGCCCGCCGCTAAGAAATCGGCAGCCAAGAAGCCAGCCGCCAAAAAGCCTGCGGCCAAGAAACCGGCGGGTAAGAAACCGGCGGGTAAGAAACCGATCGCCAGGAAACCCGCCAAGAAGAAGTAGCCTGAAACGAAAACTTCCGAAGTCACGCTCGACTTCGGAAGTTTTCGTTTTACTTGCGGGTATCAGAGGCCAGGATCGCATCGAGGCGCTTGCCCAGCGGATGCAAGTGCTCCTCCAGCGCGAGGTCCAGATCGAGCGCGGGATTGGCGAACAGCTCGGCCCAAATCTCGTTGAGTTCTGCGACCAGTTTCTCTTCCATCAAGCCCCATAATCGGCTAGCCGGATAGGAGCGGCCCAGTTTCAGGCCTTCCACGGCCGGTTGAAACAGCGGATCGGTGGCAAACGGTCGTCCGGTCAGCGCGTCCAATCGCACGGGCAAGCTGCGCGCCTGTTGGCTGTACGCCATCTGGTTTTGTTGGCCGGTCAGAAAGCGTACCAGATCCACGGCCAGTTTGTGATTGTGGCTGTGTCGCCAGACGACGAGGTTGCTGCCACCGACGAAGGGGATGCCGGGCGGCAGGGCGGTGCGCACCGCGGCCGCGCCTGTTGGCGGGCTTTTCAGCAGCGTATTCAGTAAGCCGGGATCGCTGATGGTGACGGCGGCGTCGCCGTTGAGGAAAAACCGATCGGATTGTTCGGTGTCCAATCGTTGGGCGGCCGGGGCCAGGTAGCGGTGCAGATCGAAGTAAGCCCGAAAGCCCGATCGAGCCTCGGCGGTGTTAAAGATCGTGTGCTTGCCGAACTGATCGATAAAGTTGCCACCCGCACCCCACACCCACGGCGCGACAGTGTGTAATGTGTTCAATGAATTACTGGTGGGGATGACCAGCGGCACACTCACGCCCGCGTCTTGCAGCCGCGCCAACAGCTGCATGAATTGCGCCGGGGTGCGAAACGCCGTCGTGGGGTCGAGGCCCGCTCGCTGAAATAGATCGGGGCGGTAGAATACCAGGCGCACGTTGCCCAACCACGGCATCGCCCACATCTCCGGTTGGCCGGTCAGATAACCGCTCTGCCACGAGGGATGCAGGAAGGCGTACCGCCCGCCCACGGCTGCAATCTCGCGGATGCCGAAGGGGCGTATCGTGCCCGTCGCGGCCAGGGTGCCCACCCACGTGGAGCCGATCTCAGATACATCCGGGCCGTGGCCGTACAGGGCGAACTTCATGGTTTCCATCCAGCCGGTTTCCCACGTGAACACGCGCAGTTTGACCGTTACCCGGTGCTCGGCTTCGAACTTTGCCAGCATCGGACGCAGATCGTCGGCAGTGGTGGGGCCGTGCGCCATGACGGAGAACTCTAGATTAGACACGTGAAGTCCTGTTGAACAAAAGTATGAAGATTGTACATGGCGCGCAGAGTGAAGTCAAACCCGATCGAGCCACACGGCCTTACGGTTTATCAACCGGCCGGTCGGCCGGGCCGCCAACGAAGCCGTTGATTTGCGCAAGGACGAGCGCGGCATACGCCTTCGCCCCCGCCGCACCGATGTGGATGCCGTCTTTGGCAAACAACTCAGGGTGATCCATGCCATACGTGTGCCAGTCGATCAGCACGGCGTTGGAATAGCGCGCCACCCCTTCGGCAATCACCAGGTTGTTGGGTGCTTCCCATTTGCGGGGTACCTTGAGGTTGACTACCACCACGCGCGGCAGATCGATCAACGGCTGCATCAAATCGTCGAACTGCTTCGCCGTCAAGTAGCCGTTGTCGCCGATGTGCACGATGACGACTTTGCCCAATTTGCCAGCAGCCCGCCGCTGCTGCAAAATCGCCAGCGTGGCGCTCACATGACGGCTGACCTTTGCATCGACCTCAATGCCGGGGATCGTCTTCTGCAGTTCCCGCGCCGCGCCCAGCATCACCGAATCGCCGATGGCAAAGACGCGCAGCTCTACCGCCGGACTAATCGGTACGCCGGTCGCCACGGCGCTCGGCGTACGCCGAACTTTGACGGGCGTGGGCGTCGCCGGATACTTCAGCGCCGCAGCCCGGTTCTGGTGATCGATTTCGATCGGTGTGGGGGTGAGTGTCGGGGGCACGACGGTTGCCGTTGGTCGGGGCGTGGGTGTTGCCGTTGGTGTCCAGGTAGGCGGCCACGTGGGGCGCGGCGCGACAGTCGCCTGAGCGATAGCTGTGACCGGCGCAGGTGCGGCTGAAATCGCCAACGCCTCGCACGCGCTCAAACACAGGCTCAACATCACGAGAAGCACACATCGTCGCATGATGTCCTATTGTAGCGCAGATCAGACCTCGCGGGTTTGAATGGCAGACCGCATCGATCGATGGCAAGTTGAAACCCGCGAGGTCTAAACAGGCCGCTGCATCTCAAACACGCGGCCCAGCGTGGCATACTCGTCGCCGCTGAGACGCGCTACAGGTTTGAGCAAGGCCGCATCGATCTGGCCGGTGGGGCGCAGCAGACCCGATCGGATGTGGAAGCGCAGCACGCGCCCCAGAATCAGGGTATACGTGGTGTTTTGCACCGGAATGATCTGGGTGACTTTGCACTCCAGCGCGATCGGCGCAGCGACCACACGCGGCGGCTTCACATCGATCGAGGCCGCAGTTTCCAGTCCCGCCCGATCGAACTCATTCACCTCATAGGCCCATTCGCCGGACGTAATGTTCATGGCGGCGGCCAGGTCTTCATCGACGATGTTGATCACGAATTCGCCGGTTTCGCGCGCATTGCGCAGCGTGTCTTTGGGCTGGCCCTGGCGTTGCCCTACGGAGATCATCACGGTGAGGGGCGTGTTGCTGACGGCGTTGAAGAACGAAAACGGCGCGATGTTGAGTGAGCCGTCGGCCCCCAGAGTGGACGCCCAGCCGATCGGGCGCGGCACGACCGCGCTGATGAGCAGGCGATAGGCATCACGCGGATCGAGATCGGTCGGAACGATGGTGATCATGCCAGCCGTCATGCCTGAGCATCTCCGGTGTGGTATTGCACGTGCGCCAGGGCCTGCTCGAACATATCGGGCGGGCAGTACAGCCGCATGACGACGTGCCACGAGTCGCACAGCGCGATCACACGCGCCGATCGATTGACGTTGACTTTGCGAACGGCCCGCCAGCGGATGTTGGTCGCGCTGCGCGTGGTGGGATCACTGCTGGCGGCGAAGAAGGCCAGCACTTTGAGCAGTCGTTTCATGGTGCGATCCCAGCCGCTGTCACCCCAGCCGAGGCTGTGAAAAACCGCCTGTCTGGAATCCAAAACGAAGCGGGCGCGATAGCGATTGCGAAACAACCCGAGTGTGACGAACACCCACAGCGCCGCGAGGATGCCGCCGATGAGGAGCAGCAACTCGATCGGGAGCAGCACCGGATCGCCCAGCAAAACGCCGATGCAGCCCGTCAACGCGACGATGGCGAACAGGCTCAGCGCGAACACGCGAAACATATCCCACAGGATGTAGCGATTGGTGATCAGTGGGATGTCATAGTGCCAGGTCAGTGTCTCGGGATCAGACGGGTGGTGAGTGGGCATGCGAATGAACGCGCTCCTTGATAATTTGAGCAGCGCAGTCAGCGTCCCCAGACGCGGGGCGGCTTTGACCCGCGTCTGGGGACGCTTGCTCCTCAACTGGCGCAAGCATAAGCCCGCCGTTACGGTT
>JACRBO010000453.1 GCA_016219235.1 Chloroflexota bacterium | reverse complement strand
GTCTCTCTGGTTCTGGTTTCTTTTCGACGGGCGGCGGCGTGCTGATCGGCTTGATGTCCTTATCAAACACATACAGCGCCTTCGCCAGCTTGAACCGATCGCTGGCCGGGATGGGCTTGCCTGTTTCATATTCGATAATGAGCTGGGTCGATAAACCCGATTTGGTTGCGAGTTGGCCGACGGACAAGCCTTTGCGTTTGCGAATTTGCCACAGATCGTCAGGCATGTTAACCGACTCCCAAGACATGTCGTGCGATGACGAGCCGCTGAATCTCACTCGTCCCTTCGCCGATGGTCATCAGCCGTTGATCGCGATAGATGCGCTCTACGGGATATTCCGCGCTGTAGCCGTAGCCGCCGTGAATCTGAATGGCGTTGAAGCACACCTTCTCCGCGACCTCGGTGGCAAACAACTTCGCCATCGACGCTTCTTTGATGTACGATTTGCCGTTCTGTTTCAGCCACGCCGCTTTGTAAACGAGCAGCCGCGCGGCTTCGATCTGTGTGGTGGCATCGGCGATCATCCATTGAATGGCCTGATGTTCGGCCAGCAATTTGCCAAAGGTGTGACGCTGCTTCGCATACTTGATCGCTTCTTCATATGCGGCTTGCGCCAGCCCGACCGCCAGCGCGCCGATGCCGACGCGCCCGCCGTCGAGCACGTTGAGCGTTTGATGCAAGCCGTAGTTTTCCGTGCCCAACAAATACTCGTGCGGCACGCGCACATCGTCGTACGTGACCGCGTGCGTGGGCGAACCTTTGAGGCCCATCTTCTTCTCCGCCGGGCCGATGGTCAGGCCGGGTGTATCGGTGGGCACGATGATGAGCGACAACGACTTGGAGCCGCCGGCTTTATCGGTGCGGCACAGCGTCACGATCGTATCGGCGAGGCTGGCGTTGGTACACCACATCTTCGTGCCGTTGATGACCCACTCGTCGCCCGCTTTCTTTGCGACGGTGCGCACGCCGCCCGCCAGATCGCTGCCCGCGCCCGGTTCGGTCAACGCCAGCGCGCCGAGTTTGCCTGAGCCAGTTGCCAGCGGCGGCAAGAATTTGCGTTTGATCTCTTCCGTACCGAACAGCGCGATCGGGCCGCAGCCTAAACCGTTGTGCGCGGCGATGGACAAGCCCGTCGATCCGCAGCCGCGCCCGATCTCTTCGATTGCAATCGCGGCGCTGATGGCATCCACGCCCGCGCCGCCATACTCTTCCGGCACGGCCAGGCCCAACAAACCGATCGGCCCCATCTTCTTCACGGCCGCCCAGTTGAATTCGCCCGTCTCATCCACCTGGCGGGCGCGCGGCTTGATTTCACGCTCGACAAAATCACGCACCACGCGGCGAAACTCAGCCTGTTCTTCTGTGAGTTGAAAGTCCATCGATTGAGCCTCCGCAACCGTGGGAATTAAGGCTCACGCTCGATGATCGAGTGCGGGCCGATATTGCGAAAGACGCACGCGTCTTCTTCATAATGAAAAGTGAACCGGATGTGGATGTCAATGCGGCCTTCCCAGACGTCGGGCATGCCCTGCACGCGTTTGACACCCAGCGAAGGATGGCGAGGATTATCTTTGAAGAGTTGAAACGCTTTAATGACTTTGGCTTGTACGTCGGTGGGTAGTCTGGCGTAGGATTTCTTGAATCGCTCCGTACGCGTATACTTCATGGTTGCTGCTCCAGATCGGCCAACAGATCATCCATAGAGTCAAAGGCCCGGACACGACCGGCCGCAATATCGGCTTCGGCTTCGCGTTCACCGGCCTGCCACTCATCTGACCAAAACCAGGCCTGATCTTCGGCGACGGCCAGGGTTTCGCGCAGATAATCGGCGAGCGTCCCAACCATGTCGGCAGATACTTCCAGCGCTTGATGCGCGACGTTCGCCAGTTGGGCCTGCCGTGCCAGGGCCTGCATTTTGTCGAGCGGGATCATCACCATGTTGCCACGCCTCCTCTGAATCGATTGTAGCATCATTTCAGGCTGCGCGCCGAATCTCATCGACGGCCTGCGGATTCTCCAACGATGAGATGTCGCCCGGATCGAGGCCCAGATACGCGGCGCGGATGACGCGGCGCATGACTTTGGCATTGCGTGTCCTGGGCAGGTCATTCACGAACTTGATGTCTCTGGGCATCAACGGCTTGCCCAACTCTTCGGCGACATGGTGGTTGAGTATGTCGCGCAGCGTTTCAATCGGTTGGGCATCGGGCGTGAG
>JACRBO010000452.1 GCA_016219235.1 Chloroflexota bacterium | reverse complement strand
GCCCTTTGCGGCCAACGAGGAAGCGAAGTTGATCACGCGCGTCTGCAAGCGTGCGGCCATCAAGGGCGGGCAGGTGCTATCGGCGGCGGAGATGAACGAGTTGATTCGCCAACTGGAATTATGCGCCTCGCCGCGAACGTGCCCGCATGGCCGCCCGACGATGATCCATTTCAGCGCGTCGCAGATGGCGCGTGAGTTTGGGCGAATCTGAGGTACACTTATGGATGAAACGGGCCTGCGTCAAATTGTTGCGGCGATTCAATGGGCGCGTCGCGAGCTGCGTTGGAAGCCGGGCAAAGATATTCAGCACTTGCAGACCCGGAAGCGTCACGGGCATTTGCCGCCTGACGCGCAACTGGCCGAGTATCAGGCGATAATCAGCGCCGTGTTGAGTGACGGCCAGGCGCAAGTGTACGCATATCACTTTGGTGAAACAGTTTATCCCGCCGTCGTGTCCTACCAGTCCGGTGCCGTGTGGCTCGTGATGGTGGCGCCAGATGGTACGCTTGAAACCGCCTTCGCTGTAGAAGAAATGGAGCGGTATCTCACGAAGACCGAATTTGAGCAGTTGGGCCTGGTCAGCGAGGTCATGCCATGAACACGAGCAAAATCGATCAGTATCTCACCAGCTACGAAGCGGGAACACAGTCGCCCGAAGTCAGCGGCCTGGAGCATTTGAATATGCTGATGGTTCGGGACTGGCTGGCCGGACAGGCCGCACAGCAGACGTCCGCCCAGTCGGCACGGCTGCGGGCCGCCGATCAAACATTGCTGAAGCACGCCAGCCAATTTCTACAGGCGATCCGTCAGATCGCCGACCTCGAATCGTGGCGCGAACAGGAACACGCGACGAGTGATCGGTGGTGGTGGTATCTGGATGTGATTGCGTATTTGCCGTTGTTTGAAGCGGATCAATTCGAGCCTGCGCAAGCTGCGCTGCCACCGCTCAGCCAGACAGCCAGGAAGGTAATCAAACCGAGGTAATCATGAAGTGTCCCAAGTGCCACACCGAGATGAAGAAGATCGAGTTTGAAGGCGTGGAGGTCGATCGCTGCTTCAACTGCTATGGCCTGTGGTTTGACTTTCAGGAGCATCAGCAGTTGAAGGACAAGAAAGGCGCGACTCAGATCGACAGCGGTGATCTGGCGGCGGCTGAGCGGACGAACCTGATTCGACAGGTTTATTGTCCGCGCGACGGCGCGCTGCTGACGCCGATGGTCGATCTAAAGCAGCCGCACATCAGTTACGAGGCCTGCCCGCACTGCTACGGGGTCTTCTTCGATGCGGGCGAATTCAAGGATTACAGCCAGAAGACGCTGCTGGAATCCATCCGCGAGTTGTTTGCGCAAGAGCACAAGTAGTAGTGCGCAGAGGCGGCTCCCACGCCGCCGGATCCGGCGGCGTGAAGCCACCTCTGCTTTAGGCCGGCTGGATGCACTCTGGCGAATCGTTGGCCGGACGATTGACGGCGCGCGACACGGGATACGCCGTCATCGCGTGCGTGTCGTAGGGCGCGAGCGTGGCCTTCAGCGCCAGCGGCGGCGCATCGGGATCAAGCCAGTCCCACATCGTGGTCCGGTCAAAGATCACCGGCATCCGATTGTGCAGCTGGCTCATCAATTCATTGGGTTCGCACGTGATGATGGTGCACGTCTGGCGTTCATCGCCTTCGGGCGAAGTCCAGTGATCCCACAGTCCCGCAAAGGCGAACGGGCCGCCCTCGGCCAATCGGATGTAGTAGGGCTGCTTGTTCTTCTCCAGTTGTTTCCACTCATAAAAGCCGTCGGCTAAAATCAAGCAGCGCTTGCGCGCAAACGGCGCGCGAAAGGCCGGTTTTTCGTGCACAGTTTCAGCCCGCGCATTGATCAGGCGGCTGCCCATCGACGGGTCTTTGCTCCACGACGGGATCAACCCCCACTGAAAAATCTCCACTTTCCGATCGATTGGTGAGGTCACGACGGCCACCGGCTGCGTCGGCGCGATGTTATAGCGCGGCGCAAGTTCCGAGGGTACGTCGATCAAATCGAGCAGCGTCTGCAAATCGGCGGGATCAACCGTCAGTGTAAAACGTCCGCACATCTCGATTACTCCTTCTGGCCTTCCAGACACGTTACGCCATCCGGCCCGACTTGCGCTGCGTGCACTGTGCCGCGCGGCAGATCGATGCGATCGCCCATGCGCGCTTCGATCTGCTCAGTGGTGTCGGGCAGCCACCACGTGATCGAGCCACGTACTACAAATAATACCTTATCGAAGTCGTGCGTGTGCGCGGGATAAAAGTCGCCGGGGTCGTTTGACCAGTCGTAGTAGAACAGTCCTTCGCGGACGAAGATTTCGCGCAGCTCGGCTTCGGTGGGCAGCTGAGTCTTGGGCCAACGCGTGATCAGCATCAGCCTCCCCCAAAGAAAAACCGTGTCATGATCTGCTGCCCCCACACCATCGTCACGAAGCCGCCCGGCGCGATAAACGGCCCGCAAGCAATGCTGCTCCGAAGATTTCACAACCGCCTTCTATAGCCACTGCGCAATATCAGTCCACAACTCGGGCAATTCCAGCGCATCGGCAAATTCACGCACCCAGCGCTTGATGCGTTTCCGATCCAGATTGGGGTGGCTGTCTATCAAGGCTTGGATATCAAGCAGATCTTTGGGCCGATGCGCGACCGCTTTCAGGATGATCAGGTCTTCGACACTGGGTAAGCGAATCCGCAGCCCGCCCACCTGGTGTACTTCACTTCGTTCAAGCGCCTCCGCTTCAAATGGCAACATCCCAAGCGATATATCAACGTGGACGCCGCTGGCCTCATGCCGCAGTAATACGACTCGCTGGCGGCGCGCAAAGTCGATGGCGCTGGAGATGCGTGGAGTCAATCCCTCTTCACGCGCTATTTCGAACAGACGCGGCAAATCCTCGATAGTCAACATGATAACTGCATCGATGTCGGCTGTCAGGCGCGGTTTACCAAGCAGACTGACAGCTATGCCACCAATGACCATGCCCTGATCGCCAAATCGATCCAGACAACGCTGGACCGACCAGAGCGGCGACAGCAAATCCCCTATTGATTCAGGTGGTTGTGTCATTCGGCTCCTTTGAGCCTGGCCCAGCGCTGAAAGACGGCGCTTTCGTCGGTTGTCCTGTTTGACTCAGGCAAATTCAACTCGGCGGCTAGCCGCCATAGTGCGATGAGCTGTTGCCAGCGCTCGACGATGGTAGCCGAGCGCTGCTCCTCGATCTCAATTTCGGCTACTGCCTGATAACGGGCGCGATACTCTCGGATCAAACGACTATCCATTGCTGGTGGCTCCTCACGATCCAAAAAAGAAGCGTGTCATGATCTGCTGGCCCCACACCATCGTCACGAAGCCGCCCAGCGCGATAAACGGGCCGTAAGGAATGCCGCTGCGCAGGTTGACCACGCGCACCAGCAGCAAGACGAAGCTGATGATGCCGCCCGCCAGGATGGTGACGACGAGCGCCGTGATGATGCCGGGGAAGCCGGTGATCAAACCCACGTAGGCCGCCAGCGTGATGTCGCCACGGCTCATCGCCCCACGCCCGATCGCTTTGTTGCCGACGACGACGGTCAGCCAGAAGAAGACATAGCCAATTAGCCCGCCGATAAAGGCCACGTACCAGTACTCATGCCAGAACCATAGCCAACACGTCAGCGCGGCCAGGGCGATGGCGGGCAGGGTGGCGCGCTCCGGGATCAACCTGTGCTCAAAGTCGGTGACGGTCACCAATAGCAACACTGAGGCGTGAAACCAGCCCAGTGCCAGTTTCAACGGCTTGGCAAAGGCTGGCTGCATCGCCAGCGCAACAAACATGCCTGCTGCGGCAACTTCGACCAGGACGTTACGGAGGGCGATCGGGTGGCCGCACGATCGGCAGGCGCGTTGCCCAGTGAGATAGGCGACAACCGCCAGGAACTGGATCGCCGATCGGGGCTGGCCGCAGGCCGCACACACCGCGCCTGTCACCTTCGCGTGGCGGATCGGAAAGACATCGGCTAATTGATTGACGACGCCGCCCGCCGCCAATCCGATGAGCGCATAGAAAATGATCAAGACATCCCTCAGTTGAAGAACTTGGCCGCTTCAGGCCAGAGTATAGCACGCCCGCGGCTTTGACAAAAGAGTCACCACGGCGATCCGATTTATCGAATCAGGGATCTGCCTCAGGGTTGGTATGCGGATGGTCAGTAAATGGTATGTAACTCGTGAAAACTAGGTTGGAGCTATTGCGCTTCGACCCCGATCGGCATAGACTCTTACTACAGCGGGTTGACTATTCTGGCATGTAATCTGACGCGTGCGGGGGCAGTTATGGTTAGCCATGAAAGGACGTTGAATATGAAGCCAATTCGATTCAGTCTGGCCTTAGCTTTGGCGGTGGCGCTGGTGGGGTTGGGCTGGCTGCCGACGGTTCAACCGGTGGCCGCGCAGAGTTCCGGCACGACCATTACATCAGCGGTCTTGTCGATCTATCAGCAATTCAGTCCTAGCCCGGCGGCGACGGTGAATGTGCATCGCATCAACGCGCCGTGGGTCGAGGCGGATGTGACGTGGACCAGTTTTGGCGGCGCGTTTGATCCGGATATTATCGCTTCATTTGAGGCCAATGGCACGGGCTGGCACACGGCCACCGTGACATCGTTGGCGCAAGCCTGGGTTGACAATCCGACTCAAAACTACGGGTTGTTATTGGAGCAGGGTGGAGCACCCTATAACAACTATACCAGCAGTGAAGGCGATCCGGCGGAGAACCGGCCCAAACTGGATGTGTGCTACACGCGCAATGCCGGCCCGGAAACCTGCATCACCATTCAGCGCGGCGTGGGAGTGAGTCAGGTAAACGATTCCTACATCTGGGCAGGCGTTCCCAGTTATGCCGGCGGCGATGCGGTTCTGCTGTTTACCGGCTTGTTCTCTAACGAGCAGGGCAGCGGTATCAAATACAGTCTGCTCCGCTTTGAGATGCAGACGCCCACCGCAATCCAATTG
>JACRBO010000451.1 GCA_016219235.1 Chloroflexota bacterium | reverse complement strand
CGGCGTGGGAGCCGCCTCTGCTGCCAAAATGAGAATTGCTGAGCTGATGTTCGGCCTGATGAATTCATACCTGCCCATTCGGTGAGTAGTACTCAAGTAGGCTAATTTCACCTTGACGTGGCATGTCATCGATCGTATTATCGACTCGCGTTGTGGTCAATCCGACGCGCCAGGGAGAGGCAGCAGCACCGGGCGGGGGCAAACTAAATCAGGAGAGTGCCACCATGACCATGAAGATCACTGACGAGTGCATCAGCTGCGGCGCGTGCGAACCCGCTTGCCCGACGAACTCGATTAGCGAAGGGGACGGGACGTACGTGATCGATGCCGCCACGTGTGTCGACTGTGTCGGCCACTATGACAGCCCCCAGTGCGCGGCCGGCTGCCCGATCGAGTGCATCGTCAAAGCCTGATAGACTCGATCACCCTCACGTTTTACAGCCAGACCTGATTGCTGAGACCGTATCACTTCAACATGCTTACCCGAGCCCTGATCGCAGTGGTCGGGTAAGCGCGTTGCCTGTCTGAGCGCGGCCGGCCGCTGAATTGACCGATTGCGCAATCTCACCTATGATTGCGCGCGATGTCAACGCGCATGCTGCCCATACCCGACCCTGCTCATCCCTCGATCGATCTTGCCGCCTACACCGGCCGCTGGGTGGCCCTGGTGCGAGATCGTGTGGCGGGCGTGGGCCTGATGCCGCACGAGGCGAAGCGGCTGGCTAAAGCCTCGCGGCCAAAGGAAGAACCGATCGTGGTGTTCGTGGCGAAATCTTTAAGTGACAAGATGACTCGATGAAGGGGTGACACGATGATCCTGTAAGCGGGTTTCATCTTGTCATCGTGTCATCAAGTCATCTTGTCGCGGTTTGGATTGTTAGCATGCCAATAACTCCGGATAACGTCTACCTCAACACCGCCCGACAAATCTGCACCGAGCGCCATGTCCGCGCGTGGCTCGTCGGCGGGGCGGTGCGCGATCTGCTGTTGGGCCTGCCCGTCGGCGACTGGGACATCGCCGTCGAACGCGATGCGATTGGGGCTGCGCGCGCCGCGGCCAACCGGCTGCTGGCCGATGTGTACGTCCTCGATGCCGAGCACGATACCGCGCGCGTCATCGCCGCCGATGGGACGATCGTCGATTTCGCGCGGCTGCGCGACAATGACATTGAGCGTGATCTGGCCGCGCGCGATTTCACGGTTAACGCCCTTGCGATCGATCTGCAACAACCCGATCGGCTGATCGATCTGTTCGGGGGACAGGTTGATCTTGATGAAGGCGTGATTCGCGCCATCGCCGAAACGTCGTTCACCAGCGATCCCATTCGTTTGCTGCGGGCCGTGCGCCAGTCGGCGACGTTGGCCTTCGCCATCGAGCCGCAGACGGCGCGATGGATTACAACGCACGCGGCGTTGATCGCGACCGCTTCAGCCGAGCGGGTGCGCGACGAGTTGATCAAGCTGATCGGCGGACGCGGCTGCGCCGATGATGTGCTGTTGCTGGACGCTTTCACTTTGCTAGCGCATGTCCTGCCAGAAGTAGCCGCGCTCAAGGGCGTGGAGCAGTCTTTGCCCCATCACTGGGATGTGTTCGCGCACACCTGCCGCGTGATCGATGCGCTGGAATTGCTTGGCACGCGCTGGCTGGGCTTCGATCAAGCGGACGACGGCGCCATGATGAGCGAGGTTATTCCGCCTTTCGCGTGGGATGCGCTGCTGCTGACGTTGTCGCCGTTTGCCGATAGTCTGCGCGCTCACTTGCAGGCGTATGACATTTCGTCGAAGCGTTCGATCTGGTACACGCTGAAATGGGCGGCGCTGCTGCACGACATCGGCAAGCCGGTCACGCGCACGGTCGAGGATGGCGGTCGCACTCGCTTCTTCGGGCACGAAGACGCCGGGGCGAAATTGGCCGAGGCGCGTTTGACGGCGCTCAAATTCAGCACGGACGAAATCCGGCGCGTCATGACCATCATCGGCGGGCACATGCGGCCACACTTTCTGGCAGAAGGGTCATTGTCGCGCCGCGCGATCTATCGGTTCTTCAGAGATACCAGAGATGTGGGCGTGGATATTCTGCTGTTGTCGTTGGCCGATCATCTGGCGACGCACGGGCCTGATCTGGATCAAAGCCGCTGGGTGGCGCGGCTGGGCTTGATCGAAGAGATGCTGACGGCCTACTTCATGCGCCGCGAGGAGATCGTGCTGCCGCCGCCGCTGGTCGATGGTCACGCTTTGATGACGGCCTTGAAGTTGAAACCGGGCAAGCAGATCGGCGCGCTGCTGGAAGCCATCCGCGAGGCGCAGGCGGCGGGTGAAGTGACAACGAAGGATGAAGCGTTGGCGTTGGCGAGAAGCATGACGAGTAATGAGTGACGAGTAATGGTAGCGCTCTTACTCATTACTTGTTACTCGTTACTTTTTGGCGGGTTTCACTGGCTGACTCTCCACCACGACAACGGGCGTGCCGCCGACGGTGCAGCCATAGGTGGGATCGTTGCACAGGGCGGCGGGCAGCGTCAATTCGTAGCGGCCACGATTGGCCGTCAAGGTTGTGGTGACGCCAGCCACGCTGATGAGTGTGGCCTCGGTGTTGACGGCGGGCAGCGTGATGGTGGTGGTCACGCCGCGCCGCGCCCACGCGATCCGCGTCGTGGCCGATCCCCGATCGAGTGTGACGATCTCCGCTGAATTGGTGCGCCATAGTCGCGCCGAGCGTACATCACGAAAGTACGTCGTCACCGTTTTCAGCGCATCATACGCAGGACGATGTGTGCCATCGGCGCGGATCAGGCCATAAGCGGGAAACCCCTCTGGATAGGCTGGAAAATCCACTAATTTGTAGACGCCGATGCGCTCCGCGCCGGCGGCTAAGCCCAGCGCCGTTGCCTGCACGATGAAGTCCGCTTGCTGATCGAGTTCGGTCACGAACAGCGGCGCAGTCCACGGATTGAGCGGATCGTTGGATGGCGGCGCGTTGAGTTCGTTGATCCAGATCGGTTGGCGCAGGCCGTTGCGGCGCAGCAACTGTGTCATGGTCTGGGTGATGTCATAGATCGAATCGGTCGTGAAATACAGATGCAGTGTCGCCACATCGAAGTAGTAGTGATTGGCGCGTGCCGTGGCATCGCGTCTGGCCTCGTTGATGAAGCGCTGCAAATAGGGCACGCGCTTGTACACTACGTCGTGATGATACGTCAGCCCCGCCAGATGAATCACCGCATTGGGATTCTCTTCCTTAGCGACCAGATACGCCACCTTCACCAATCGATAGTAATCGGCGACACTGCCCTCAAATTGCAGGCCATCGTCGGGCGGCTGAATGTCCGGCTCGTTCCAGATAACCCAGTGATCGACGATGCCCGCATAGCGCCGCACGGTTTGCCGCACGAAGCCCGCCCACAGATTAGCCGGATCACCAATGGGCAGATACAGGCCGCGCGGCACGCCGATGCCGGGCGTGCCATCGGTGGCCCAGGCGGGCGTATTCTCGATCACACCGACGACCTGCCGGCCGGCCTTGCGCGCATTGTCGAGCCAGCCGTCTGGCACGTGATAGATGTTCCACGCGTCGTCGGGGCCGTTGCGTTGAAGTTCCGACCAGTAGAAGAGGATGCGTTCCCAGCCGAGATTCAAATCGTTGGCGGAGTCAGGATCGCGAAACGCCTCGACAGCGCCGAAGCGCGGATCGGGGGAGGATTGGGCCAGCGCCAACGGAGATGCAAGATGCAGGAGGCAAGATGCAATCAGCGCGACGATGACAAGTATTGCCCCAGGCTTGAGGCGTAACAATCGACGAGAGTGTTTTTGCATTATCCTGATTTGGGCTTCAGTTTCTCCAGAGCAGCTTTGGCTTCTAATTCGAACTGGTGCTCCAGTCCAAGTTTCAAGCTCTTCTCATAATCAGCGATGGCTTCTGGAATTTTGCCCAGCGCCTGATATGTGCTGCCACGATTGAAATAGGCGCTTGCCAATTCGGGGTCGAGTGTCAACGCCTGCTGGTACTCTTTGAGAGCCGCATCGTAGTCCTTCTGCAGAAAGTAGACTCGCCCTCGAACTGCATAGGCCTGGGCAAACTTCGGATCAATCTTGATCGCTTGATTGAGATTGTGCAAAGAGTTGGCATAGTCTTTCTTGGCAATGTCAACAATGCTGCGATAGTAACAGACTTCGGCTTTGTCTGACGTTAACTGTTCGACTTTATCAAAGTCGGCCAGGGCTTGTTCGGTCTTGCCAGCCAGGACGAAGGTGTAGCCGCGCGCCACATAGGCGTCGGCCCACTTGGGCGACAACTGGATGACCCGATCGAATTCGGCCAACGCTTCGGTATATCTGCCAAATTCTCGATAGATACAACCTCGATTATAGTAAGCCTCGGAATACTTGGGTTCAACCTTGATGGCGCGTGAATAATCGGCAATGGCCGCGTCGTACTGGCGCTGTTCGGCGTAGGCTACGCCGCGATTGTAGTAGGCCAGCGCATCATAGTGCGACAGTTTGAGCGCTTGATCCAGATCGGCTATGGCCTTGTTATACTTTTTCTGTTTGAGATAGACAATGCCACGATAGGTAAAGGGCGTGCCGGAACCTGGCGCCATGACGATGGCCACATCCAGATCGTCCAGGGCCAGATCATATTCTTCAAGGTAATAGTAGGCAATAGCGCGCTCGATCAGAAGTTGCGAACCTTGAATTTGGGTCAAGGCTTGATTGAGATCGGCCAGAGCGTCTTCATACTTTTCCTGGTTCAGGTAAATCAGGGCGCGTTTTTCAAGCGCATAGGCGGCATCCGGCTGAAGTTTGAGCAGCTGATTGAGATCGGCCAGTGCCTGATCATGGTCGCCCTGAGCAGCGTACAATTCAGCGCGTGTCAGGTAGGCGTCGATCAGGCCCGGTTGAATGTCCAGCGCTTTATCCAGGTCTTCCAATGCTTTTGCGTTATCTTTTTGGGCGGCATAGATTGTCGCGCGGTTGACCAGGTATTTTCCTGTGAAGGGATCAAGCTGGATGGCCTTGTTCAAATCTGTCAAATGCCTCTTGCGGCTTATTCAAGTGATTGAGATACAACATGCCGCGGCCGTCATATGCTGCAGCCAACATCGGATCGACTCGAATAGCGTCGTTGTAAGCGGTCAATGCTGCATTATGATCACCGCGCAACGAGTTCAACTCCGCCTCGGCGACGTAGGCAGGACCGTAACGCCAACCACTGAGGCTCATGGCTTTTTCAAAGTCGGCGTAAGCCTCATCAAAACGGGCATAATTCAGTTGCTGTCGGCCGCGCGCTACATACTCAGCGGGCGTTTGCGGATCAGTGACGCGATCCAGCGAATTGCGAGTGGGCGTCGGCTCGATGGTGGCGATTGGCGGAATG
>JACRBO010000450.1 GCA_016219235.1 Chloroflexota bacterium | reverse complement strand
GGCCACATCTATTCGCACTGGCTGCGCGTCCCCGGCGATGCGATGGCCCCCGATGAACTGCAATTCCCGGTGTTGATCCTCATCGTCAGCGGCGGCCACACCGAATTGATCTTGATGCGCGATCATCTGACGTATCAGAAACTTGGCGCGACGGCCGATGACGCTTCAGGCGAAGCGTTCGATAAAGTCGCGCGACTGCTGCAACTCGGTTATCCTGGCGGCCCCAGGATCGAGAAGATCGCCACGGAAGGCAATCCGCACGCTTTTCGGTTTGCCAAACCCAAGATCGACGGCGAATTCGCTTTCTCGTTCAGCGGCATCAAGACCGCCGTGCGCCGCCAGGTGGAGCAGTACGGCGCGATCGGGCGCGACGGCTCGATCGGGCCGGGTGTGCCTATCAATGATCTGGCCGCGAGTTTTCAGCACAGCGTCGTCGATCAACTGGTGACCAAGACGATTGCGGCCGCCTCGAAACATCACGCCACCGCGATTCTGCTCAGCGGCGGTGTCTCGGCCAATAAGATGCTGCGCTACGTGATGAAGAGCAAGTCGCCGGTGCCCGTGCATTGGACGCCGTTGTGGTTGTGTACCGACAACGCCGCGATGATCGGCGCAGCCGCGCACTGGCGCTTCGTGGCCGGACACCGCGCTGGCTGGGATTTAGACATCGATCCGAACTTGAAGTTGGTCGTGTGACGAGTAACGAGTGACGAGTGAGTGACGTTCACTCATCACTCGTCACTCATCAGGAGTTAATCATGCCCGAAGCCGTCATCATCGATGCCGTGCGGACGCCCGTTGGACGCCACGGCGGCGCATTGGCGAGTGTGCGACCGGACGATCTGGCCGCGATCGTGTTGAAAGCGCTGATCGAGCGCACGAAGATCGATCCCGCTATCATCGAAGAAGTGTATTTCGGCTGCGCCAATCAGGCCGGCGAAGACAATCGCAACATTGCGCGCATGGCTTCAATTCTGGCGGGCTTTCCGTATGAAGTGCCTGCCGTGACATTTAATCGTCTGTGCGCGTCGTCGCTGGCGGCGATCAATACCGCCGCGCGCGCCATCAAAGTGGGCGACGGCGAGGTGTACATCGCGGGCGGCGTGGAAAGCATGAGCCGCGCGCCGTGGTCGTTCCCCAAGAGCACGAGCGCGTTCCCGTTCGGCAACATCACGGCCTTCGATACGGCGTTGGGTTGGCGCTATCCCAACGAAAAGATGCAAGCGCTGTTTCCGCTTGAGTCGATGGGTGAAACCGCCGAGAACATCTACGAGCGCCAGACCGACATCACGCGCGAGGATCAAGATCGGTTCGCGTTTGAAAGCCAGATGAAGGCCAAAGCGGCGATCGAGTCCGGGCGCTTCAAAAATGAGATCGTGCCCGTGGCGATTCCGCAGCGCAAAGGCGAGCCGCTGATCGTCGATACCGATGAGCATCCGCGCCCTGAAACCACGCTGGATGGCCTGGCCAGACTCAAACCGGCATTTCGCAAGAGCGGCACCGTCACGGCGGGCAATGCCTCTGGCCTGAACGATGGCGCATCAGCCGTTTTATTGATGACGCCCGAGCGCGCGAAAGCCCTTAATTTGAAGCCTCTGGCGCGTATTGTGAGTGGCGCTGCCGCCGGCGTCGATCCGCGTGTGATGGGCCTGGGGCCGATCCCGGCGACGCGCAAAGCCCTCCGGCGTGCCGGGCTGACCATCGACCAGATCGATCTGTTTGAAGTCAATGAAGCGTTTGCCGTGCAATCGATCGCGTGTGCGCGCGAACTGGGCATTCCCGGCGAGAAGCTCAACGTCAACGGCGGCGCGATCGCGCTGGGGCATCCGCTGGGCTGTTCGGGCGCGCGGATCGTGACGACGCTGGTGCATGAGATGAAACGGCGCGGCTTACGCTACGGCCTCGCCACGATGTGCGTGGGCGTGGGGCAGGGCGAAGCGATCGCGATTGAAATGGTCAATGACCAATGACCAATGATCAATGATCAATGATCAATGATCAATGATCAATGATCAATGATCAATGATCAATGATCAATGATCAATGACAAATGACAAATGAGCAAACGAGGAGACAGAATTGAACGATAAATTACGCGGCGTCATCAAGTTGACGCGCTACAAGGAATACATCTGGTTCGTGATCGTCACCACGCTGATCGGCGCGGCTACGGCCGGCGGAGAGTTTGGCTGGGCGTTGATCGGCGTGTTGATTTCGAACGAACTATCGGTGGGCTTTGCCTTCATGATCAATGACGTGGAAGACGCCGACGACGACGCGCTGAATCCCGCCAAGATCAATCGCAATCCGGTGTCGGCCGGGATACTGACCAAACGTGAGGCCAACATCGCGTCGTATGCCACGGCTTTGATCGCAGCGGTGATTTATGCGCTGCTGAGTCCGGCCGCGTTTATCGTCGGCGTGATCAGCCTCATCGTGGGCTGGATTTATTCGTGGGGGCCGGTGCGTCTGAAGTCCAAGCCCATCGTCGATTTGCTCTCGCACGTGATGATGCTGGCGGGCTTTCAGTTCTTGACCGGCCACTTTGCCTTTTCGAATCAACTGGGCGGCCCGTGGTTCTTTCCATTTCTGTTCCTGGTCTCACTCAGCGGCTATGGCGAGTTGTACAACGAACTGCGCGATTACGAAGGCGATGTGCGCGCGGGCCTCAAGCACACGGCGGCCGTGATCGGTCATCAGGCGGCCACGTATCTGATGAACGGGCTATTGATCGCGGGCGTCATCGGCGCGGTCTACACCATCTTCGTGATGTGGATCGTGCCGTGGTGGGTCATCGTCATGATCGTTGGAATTTTTGCGCTGTTGTTCTTGCGCCCGATGCTTGAGGCGCGGCGGGCGGGCGCGCATGGCTCGGTCGATACGCAGGCCCCGTTCCAGGTGCCGATTCAAGTCGCCGCTGCGATTGCTTTGTCTATCTGGTTTGTTGCTCAATGGGTCTTCAGAACCTGATCGACCGCGTTCACTCGTTACTCGTCACTCGTTAAGATCATGTACATCGATCCACGTGTCTTCGGCCTGATCGGTTTGATTGCGGGTCTGTTGCTGACGTTCGTTTATCCGCTGGGGCAGCGGCGCGGCAAGCACGCCCTCAGCGAGATTTTGCTGCTGATCTTGTTCATGGTGGCGGCCTACGCGCTGATTCCTACCGCGTGGGTGCCCAATGATCTGGTCGTGTTGGCGATCGGTTTTGGGGTTGGTCTGCTGGCCGTGATCTATCGGGACGTGCGCCGCTTCTTCCGGTTCTTTCGCGGCAAGATTTATCGCATGTCGCATCCATACTATTGGTATGGTCGTATGGCTCGGCGTAGTCGCCGTCGCTCTAATTGAACAGGGTGTGACTACATCTGGTTGATGACATGACGGACGCAAACCTCGGAGGTTTCCACCCGCTCAGGTGTCGGGCCTGACTGTCGCTTGAAACCTCCGAGGTCTTGACTGGCGATCAACCCATTTTAGTCACACCCAATTGAATGCGAGGTGTTTGCATGAGTGTGATCTACGCCATCAATGCCGAGGTGAATCCCGTCGATGAAGCCACGTGGGACGACTGGCAAACGCGCCATCACATGCCCGATGTGCTGCGGCAGCCCGGTTTTCTGCGCGGCGCCAAATACAAGATCGATGCCCCGGCCGACGGCTGGAGCCAGTATCTCATCATGTACGAAGTGGCCTCGCGTGAGGCGCTGGATGATTATCTACAGGGCGAAGCGGTCACGCGCCTGCGCGCCGATCACTATTCGCGCTTTGGCGCATCGACGCGGCTGTCGCGCTCGATCCTCACCCTCACCGCGACGGTGGAAAGGCCTCAAACCTGATGCGCGCGCTCATCACCGGTGGAACCGGTTTTCTCGGGGCAAACCTGGCCGCAGGCTTGCTGGCTCGTGGCTGGGACGTGCGTATCTTGCGCCGCGCCACTTCGCCGTTAGCGGCCGTGAATGATCTCAACGTCGAGCACGCCATCGGCGATGTCCTCGATTATGAATCACTCATGCCCGCGATGCGCTCGATCGATGTCGTCTTCAACGTCGCGGCGATCTCCTCGTACTGGCGCAATCAGGCTGATCTCATCTATGACGTCAATGTGAATGGCGCGCGCCATGTGTTCGAGGCCGCCGCTCGATCGGGGGTGCGGCGCGTCGTGCAGACCAGCAGCGCGGCGGCTGTGGGCATCGTCAAAAACCGATTGGCCACTGAAGCCGATCCGTTTTCGTTGTCGCCCCGGCGCTTTGCCTATGGACACAGTAAGTGGCTGGCTGAACAACTCGTGCTGGAACGGGTGGCCGGCGGGCAAGACATCACGCTGGTGAATCCGACGGGCATCATCGGGCCGCGTGACATCAACTGGATTTCGGGCAGTATCTTGCGCGAGGTCGTGCACGGCCGAATCCCGGTGATTCCTCAGGGCGGCGTGAATTTTGTGGCAGTGCAAGATGTGGTGGCGGGTCACATCGCGGCGGCGGAGAAAGGCCGATCGGGCGAGCGC
>JACRBO010000456.1 GCA_016219235.1 Chloroflexota bacterium | reverse complement strand
ATCGTTCGCCGGAGTCTTCTGCGTGCCAATGGCATTGATCTCGTTCTGCTTGACGATGATCTGCTCTTTGAGGGTTTCGATTTCTTTGGTAAGGTTGGCTTTGGAATCAGAATAGCGGTTGGCTTGCAATGCCGAGTTCTGTCGGGCAAATTCCACCGGAATGGTATCGGCGAGATTCACTGCCATCTGCGGATCTTCGTGCTCAACTTGCAGCACTACCAGTTGCGTGTCGCGCACCAGGTTGACACTGACCCGTCGCGCCAGCACATCGGGGGCAATGTCTAAGCCAAGCGCCGCTTTGACTGCATCCATTACCGGGCGTTTGGTCATCATTTCAGAGTAAGTGCGCGCCAGCCGTTCGCTCGTCAGAATCGAAGCATAGTCGGTGGTCTTCCCGCTGCTAGGCGCTTCGTTGATCAATAGTGTGGTGGATGCCGCGTAGACGGGTGTAGTCAGCCGACTGCTCACATACGCAGCGCCCGCACCCAGAACGGTGCCCAAGACAATCAACCATACCCAGTGCCACACAATCGCGCCATATCGTTTTAGTTCGTTTTCCACAGCTCACCTTCATTCTTGATTCTGATCGAACCGCTAATGTTCGACATTATAATCGGATTTATGATTTCCGCCATTACGCCCGATCGTGCACCGCCGATCGAGCGGTGGCCGCTCGCGGCCCGCATCGATCGATCTGGCCGGTCAAGCCAGCAACTTATCCGGCTCGGCCGGTGACTTGCCGTCAGTCGATCCGACAGTCGCGGCGGCGGCGGCCGGCAGTGTTTGCCAGGGCCGATAACGCGGCAGGATATCCTGCAAAGCGGTCAACAGGGCCGTCGCATCCTGCGCCTGGACAGCCGATTCCAGGCGTACGATAGATTGATTAATGCGAGCCGGCACCAGACCGTCGGCGCTATCGATGACAAAGATCTTGTGATGCGCAGTGCGCTGATAAGTCTCACCAGGGATGAACAACTCTTCAAAGAGTTTTTCGCCTGGCCGCATGCCCGTGAAGGCAATATCAATATCGCGTCCGACTTCCAGGCCGGACAGTTCGATCAGATCACGGGCCAGATCGACAATCTTGACCGGCTCACCCATATCCAGCATAAACACTTCGCCACCCTGCCCCAACACCGACGCTTGCAGCACCAGCTGGACTGCTTCGGGAATAGTCATGAAGAAGCGCTTCATTTCGGGATGTGTGACCGTCACCGGCCCGCCCGCCGCAATTTGCTGCTTGAACGTCAGCACCACGCTGCCGCGCGACCCCAGCACATTGCCAAAGCGCACCGCGACGTAAGCCTTACCCAACCGCGCCGCCGTCTGATGCACCAGCAGTTCAGCCACTCGCTTGGAAGCGCCCATGATGCTGGTCGGCTTAACCGCCTTGTCTGTCGAGATCATCACAAAGCGTTCAACGCCGACGGCGACCGCGGCATCCAACAGGTTGCGGGTGCCGAGCACGTTATTGCCCACCGCTTCGGTCGGATTGTCTTCCATCAGCGGCACGTGTTTGTGGGCGGCTGCGTGAAAGACCACCTGGGGCTGATATTGCTGAAAAACAGCGTGGATCCGATCGGGGAAACGAACATCCGCAATTACCGCGGAGATGCGCGGTTGAGGGCTGCCGCTGCCCGGCGGCATTTCCAGCCGCAACTGGCGATTGAGCTCATTGCAGGTCTCAAAGATCGAGTTTTCGCCATGTCCCAATACCACTAATTCTTCCGGCGCGCACCGCAGAATCTGGCGGCACAACTCGCTGCCGATTGAGCCGCCGCCGCCCGTCACCATAACCCGCCGACCGGCTAAGAGTTGGCGCACCGCATCGATGTCGGTCTGGACGGGTTCGCGGCGGAGCAAGTCTTCAATCTGCACATTGCGCAGTTGATTGACGCTAACCGTCCCTGTCAACACTTCATAAATGCCGGGCATAATCTGCGTCTTGACGTTGGCCTGTTCGCAGATGTGCACAATATCCCGGATTTCCTTACCGGGCGCGGTCGGCATGGCGATGATGATCAACTCCACGCGGTAGGCCTTGACAAGTTCGGGAATCGTCCGTCGATTGCCCAACACCGGCACACCCATGATGCGCGCCGAGCGTTTGCGCGGATCATCGTCTACATACCCGATAACCTCCATGCCGATCTCTGGATTGCGCTGCAATTCCCGCACGATCATCGTGCCCGCATCGCCTGCGCCCATGACGAGTACCAGTTGGGTAGGCCGCGGGGCGCGATCGGTTAGCGGGCCGGGCCGCCGGCGGGCATACTGCGCATATAGACGCAACGCAAATCGCGGGCTGGCCGTGACAAAAACCGCCATCGGAAAAAAGATGAAGGGAATCGAGCGCGGCAGCGCCAGCGTGCCCGGCGGCAACAGACTCAGCACGATCAGGCTGGTCGCACCGACGATAGCAGCCCCCATCGCTACGGCCGAGCCTAACAGCAGCATCTCTTCAACCGAGGCATATACCCAATAGCGCGCATAGATGCCAAAGGCGTAAAAAATAGCCGGAATCACCAGACTGACCAGGGCCACAAAGAACAGCAGACCCGAGCCCATCTGCGCCAGGTTCAAGCTTTCCAGCCGCAGCACGTAGCTCAAATACACGGCGACCGTGAGCAACACTACGTCCAGAAAGAAAAAATACCGGTTGCGAACTTGCTGTACCATTATTGAATCGTAACCCTCACCTCAGCCCCAGCGACCTAACAGGCTGTCGGCTAAGCCGGTCGCCCGCCACCAGGAACTCGGCCTGTCAACAATTTGCCGCGCTGGACGCTTTGATCATACAACGGCTGGCAGCGGCTGTAAATGATGAGCTGACGGCGCGGCGCTCGCCCGGCTAGACAAAGAGACATCGCCCCTGCACGCAAAGGCGATGTCTCTTCCGGGTAACAGTCAGTCGCCGCTCATTGAACCGCAATATAGCTGGTTGCGACCCAGCCCTCACGGCCCTGCGGATCTCGGACTTTCTGCCAGGTGATGCCGTCATCCGTTGTGACCTGAGGCTCGGTAATCAAATCCAGCACCGTCCCGTCCTTCAGGAAATCGATCTCTTGCCCGTTGGGCGTTTGCCGCAGGCGCAATCCCGGCTCGCCGGCATTCACGACGATGGCGCGTTGCGGCGGCGTGGTGGGCGTCGCGGTGGGCAGCAATGTAGCCACCAATACCTCGCGCGTTGCCGGCAGTATTGTTACCGTCGGGCGCGGGGTGCGCGTCGGTGTTGCCGTCGGCGAGACCCCAATCACACTGCCGGCCGCGCCGCCACCCACGATATTCAAGAGGATCAATGCGACGGCAATCGCTCCTAGCGTCAAAGCTGACATGCGCGAGCGCTTGGCCCGATCAATCGCCACCTGCCGCTCGGTATTAAACAGGGCGCCACGCCCGGCCCGCGCCGCCGTCTCGCTCGTCCACAACATGAAGGCCGCCGCAATACCGGCGACGATGCCGATGACTAATGCAATCGGTGCAACAATGTCCAACGTGACAACTCCCGTGATCGACCTGCGCTACAGGGCACAAGTTTAACTGCAATGGCAGAAAATGTCCATCGAAGTACCGCGGATTTGACAATCTTCTACGCAGTTCTAACGGACTGACAGTTTGGCCGCCGTCCACAGGGCGTCCAACTCCGCATCGTTCATCTCGTTCAACGAGCGATTCTGGTCGCGAGCCTGCCGCTCCACCTCGCGGAATCGCCGGCTGAATTTGGCCGTGGCTGCGCGCAGCGCCGTCTCTGGATCGATCTTCAGCCAGCGCGCGAGATTCGCAATTGAAAACAGCACGTCGCCCAGTTCATCTTCCCGCTCGGTCTCATTCTCAACCGATTGCAACTCGCGAATCTCCTCGGCCACTTTGTCGATCACGCCGTCGATAGATCGCCAGTCGAAGTTGGCGTGTGCGGCCTTGCCGGCGATCGCGTCGGCTTCCGCCAGCGCGGGCAAACCGCGCGGCACACCGTCCAGCGCCGATTGACGCTTTTCGGCTTTACCATTCTCGATGGCTTCTTCTTGCTTGATGGTCTGCCAGTTGCGCTTCACGTCTTCCGAGTCATTGACGATCACCTCGCCAAACACGTGCGGATGCCGCCGCTTCAACTTCGCGTCGATGCGGGCGATCACGTCCGGCATGCGGAACTCTTCGTTGTCCACCGCGATTTGCGTGTGCAGGACGATCTGGAGCAGCAAGTCACCCAGTTCCTCGCACAACGCGTCAGGATCATCCGCGTCAAGCGCTTCCAACACCTCGTATGTTTCCTCAAGCAGATACTTGCGCAGCGATTGATGCGTCTGCTCGCGATCCCACGGGCAGCCCTCGGGGGCGCGCAAATGCGCGATCGTTTCCTGAAAGGCACTAAATCCGCCGATAGCCGACAGCGCGGGCACGTACAGCGAAGTCAAATGCGCCAGATCATCCCGTCGATCGATCTCGGCCAGCGGCAGCCAGATGATGTGCTCGT
Organism: Chloroflexota bacterium; assembly: GCA_016219235.1. The sequence continues at coordinate 764 of JACRBO010000456.1, read as the reverse complement.
AAGTCGTACCCACGGCGTTCAGCAGCGCCACCTTGTGATCGGGCGCGTATTGATTCAGCAGCGTCAACTTCACGTCGCTCGCCACGGCGCGATTGTAGACCTGCGCCAGCAGCGCCGGTCGATCCGGATCGAGCGCGGGATGATGCCCGGCGGCGATGTCAAGCGCATCCGCGATCTGCAGGCCGTCCAGTGCATCCAATTGCAGCGCCGTCAACGCCGGTTCGACAAAGCTCAGCCCGGCGATAACGTCCGTCGTTATGCCCTGCTCTTTCGCGCGGCGCAGAATATCCGTTACTGTCGATTCGCCCACCAGCGGATGCCCGGGCACGCAATAGATCACATCGCTCGCTACGCCCAGACGCAGCACCTCGTCCGCCACCTGCGCGTACACTTCCGCGAACTTGACCGTCTGCTCATAGATCGCGTCGAAGCCTTTCACCGTCACCGACGGCGGCAACCCATCCAACGTCGGATGGCGAGCGGTCCGCACGTAAATCTCAGTTGCCTTGCTCAATGCATCCCACGCGCGCCGCGTCAACAACGCCGGATCGCCGGGACCAAGTCCGATGATTGTAATAGTCATGTCAGTCTCTTTTGAATTTACAGTGAATGTCAGGCAATTATACCCGCGTCTATCAGCACCCGGTTGGCGCATCGTACCGAGACGAACCGACTACGCAACTATCTCACGCTTGAACTACTCGACTATCGCACCAACAAACTAACAAGGGGTAAGGCCAATATCGACCTTACCCCCCAATACT
>JACRBO010000449.1 GCA_016219235.1 Chloroflexota bacterium | reverse complement strand
GTCAGGCCGTGTCGGCGCAGCAACTTGATCTGATGCACGGCGAAGGGCAGCCCGGCCACTTCCAGCAGCGACTTGGGGATGCGCTCGGTCAGCGGGCGCAGGCGCGTGGCTAAACCACCGGCTAAAATCGCTACGGGGAGACTCATCCCAACAACACCCGCGTGCCTTCAAAATCAAAGCGGAAACGCACTTCTTCCAGGCCGACTCTCGCCATGGCCTGCCGCAAGCGGGCGCGATCTTCAGCATAAAACATCAAAAAGCCGCCGCCGCCCGCGCCCACCAGCTTGCCGCCGATGGCCCCGTTGGCACGACCCAATTCATACCACTCGTCGATCTGCGGATTGCTCATGCCGCCCGATCGGCGCCGCTTGTGTTCCCAGTGCTCGTGCAAGAGCGCACCGAAGTCGGCGGTGCGGTCCTCTTCCAACATCTTCTGGCTGCGCAAGCCTAGTTCCTTCACGAAATGCAAATTCTCGATCATTGCCGGATCGGATTTTTCCGTGCGCGTTTTCTGATCGTTCAGAATGCTAGCCGCGCTGCGCGCAAAGCCCGTGAAGAACAACAGCAAATTGTCTTCCAACTCAAACAGCGTATCCATGCTGAGGTTGAGCCGCGACACTTCAACTTCGTCATCGGGCCGGAAGTTAAAGCACGTCAGGCCACCATAGGCCGCAATGTACTGATCCTGTTTGCCGATCGGTTCGCCCAGTCGATTAATCTCAATATCGCAGGCCAGTTCGGCCAGTTCGCCCGGCTCGATCAAGCGGCGGCGATGCGCATACAAAGCCTTGAGCAGCGCGGTGGTAAAACTGCCCGATGAGCCCAACCCCGTCCCGGCGGGAATATCGGCCAGCGTCGTGATCTCCAACTGCGGCGTCTTGAAGTCCAGCATCTTGATGGCTTCGCGCATGATGGGATGCCGGACGTCATGCACTTGATCCACCCGTTCCAACTCGGAATACTTCAAGAAGATGCCGGGCTTGAACGGGCGAATCACCGTCACGTAAACATACTTATCGATCGCCGCAGCGATCAAGAACCCGCCGTATTCGTGATAATAGGACGGCAGATCGGTTCCCCCGCCCCCCAACGTAATGCGCAGTGGACTGCGGGTAATAATCATGACTTCCAACTTTCGCTTGGATAACCGGACGCCGCCACAATTTGCTCGACGATGGTCAATGCCGCGCGAGCATCATACAGATTAGCCGAGGGCAGGCGCTTCAATCGAATGTCTTCCAGAAATTCCGTCAACTCCAACTGCCACGAGTTGTCGCCCATCGGATATTCCCACGCCGTCGTTTCGGGCGGTCCCATTTGCGGCAGCATCTTGTAGTAGGTCAATTTCTCCACGCCATAACTGCCGCCCAGGCCTTCGATATGCAGCTTGGCATCACGCCCGTAAATTTCCAGCGAGAACAGATTCTTCCATTCGGTACAGCTCACGTGCAAGAAGGCCACCTGTTGTTGCGCGGTCTTCAGCAACATAAAGCCATTGTCATCCACCGGCATGTCCCAGAAATAGGTGCGCGCGAAGCCCGACACATCTGTGAAGTCACCCAGGAAACAACGCGCCAGATCGATGAGATGCACGCCCTGATCGAGCAGTTCGCCGCCGCCGGACAAAACCGGATTAGCCCGCCACTCCCGATCGTACCCGATGCGCCCGCCGTGCCCGTAGCGTCCGCGCACGAACATCATCTCACCCAGTACGCCCACTTCAAACAGTTCGCGCGCCTTCAGCAAGGCCGGATGATAGCGATGATTGAAGCCCACACGCACCTGCACGCCCGACTGTTCTGCCGCGGCGATCACCGGTTTAAGTTCGGCGGCATTACGCGCGGCGGGCTTTTCAACTAGCACGTGCTTGCCCGCTTGCACCGCCGCCAAAGCAATTTCAGCCAGCGAATTATTCGACGTGGCAATGATAACTATTTCGACTTCGGGATGAGCCACGGCTTCAGCCCAATCGCGCGTAGCGATCGCACCCGGCACCGTTTGCGCCAATTTTTGTGCGCGCTCCAGCGCCACATCGGCGCAGACCACCAATCGGGCGGGCGACAACGCCTTGGCGCGCTTCTGTCCAATCAACCCGCAACCGATAATGGCTACGCCTAATTCGCCTGCTGCTTTCATCGTTACCCCCAATTCAAGTTGCGATCTTGCGGCACGATGCGCCGCAAAGTGTACACATCGCTGCGTTGTAGGTCGGCCATGTGTTCGGGCAAATCTTCCCACGGATCCCACACGGCGCTGATCAATTTGCCGGTCAGGCCGTCACTCTCCGCCGACCCTAAAAATACGGCTAAATCTGCGCCGCGTTCCAGCGGTGCGCCGCCGTCTTGCTTCTGCTTCACGGCGCGATCATAAAAGGTCTGGCCCACTTGCGCCGGACCGGCCGCCAGCACTTCATCCAGCAGGCGCGTATTCAACGCCCCCGGCGCGATCGAGTTCACATCGATCTGATCGGCGCGCACTTCTTCGGCCAGCGTTTCCGCAAAGCGCACAATCGCTGCCTTGGAAGCCGCATACGCGCTGAGGTTGGGTAGCGGACTGGTGGCACCGCCGCCGGACAACTGAATGATCTTGCCATAGCGCTGCGTCTTGAAGTGTGGCAGCAATGCGCGACACATCAAGATCGAACCGAACAAATTGATCTCAATGGCCTTGACCCATTCGGCCCAATCCACATCCTCGATCGGACCTTTTGGCCCGTACACGCCCGCATTGTTCACCAGAATATGCACGTGCGAAAATTGCTGCACCGCTCGCGCAACCACGCGCTCCACCCCAGCCGCGTTGGACACATCGGCCACTTCCGCCCTAACGATTTGATCCGCGTGGGCTAACGCGGCGACTTCAGCACGGGCCTGTTCCAGCAACACGCCATCACGCGCACACAACAACACATTCGCTCCGGCGCTGACATACGCACGCGCAATCGCCAGGCCCAGCCCTTGATTCGCGCCGGTGATGATGGCGTTGCGACCCGCAAGTGAAGGTGTCATACCGATTTGGCTCCTACGCCGATGTAGTGGATGCGCGAATCACCGCCCAGCGTCTTGCCCAAAAACCGATTGGCATCCAGCACCCCGCGGACTTGCGTCGCGGCCACGTCGTCGGCGCTGATCGATCGATACTCAGGCCATTCCGTTGCCACGACCAAAGCCACGGCTTGATCGAGTGCGGCCAGCGGGCTGGCGCACAGCACCATCGAGTTGGCAAGTTCTATCGGGAGCGATTTAACCGCGGGATCGTGGGCTTGAACCCGCACACCCTGAGCGATTAACCATTCACACAACTCGATCGAGCTTGATCGGCGCAGCGTATCCGTACCGGCTTTATACGTCAGGCCCCACACCGCAATGCGTTGCCCCTGCAACGAACCTAGCAAATCTTGCAAGCGGCGACGCGCCCAGTGCTTGTGTGCATCATTGCTGGCCCGCACCGCCGAGATCAAGTGCATGGGCAACTGATGTGCCGCGCCAATCTGCGTCAAGAAGGCAATATCGCGCGCCAGTGTGCCGCCCGCAAAGGCGCCACCCGGCCCCAGATACGCCTTCGGGCCGATGCGGGCTTCACTCTTGAGACCGCGTTCCACTTCCTTCGCATCCGCGCCGACTTGCTCGCAGATCGATGCAATCTCGTTGATGAACGTCACCGAAGTCGCGAGGAAAGCGTTTAGTGCGTGCTTGGTCATCTCGGCCGATTCAACCGCCATCCACTCGATGCGCGAGGTGAACGGTTGCAGCAACGTCGCCACCCGCGCTTGATCGGCCGCCGATCGGACGCCCACCACCACGCGATCGGGTTGCGTGAAAACGCTAATCGCATTGCCCAGGCGCAGATTTTCCGGTGAATACCCAAACCCGATCGGTTTGTTGGCAAACTCCGCGGCATAGGCGGTTTCCAGACGCCGCGTGCTGCCCACCGGCACTTGCGATGAAATCAGCACTAGCGTGCCCGCGTTTAGATAAGGAAATAAGCGACTGACGCGCTCGACGACAAATTCGACATCAGCGCGATCTTCAGCATCGACCGGCGTGTCATACGCCACCCACACGATCTCGGCATCTTGCACCGCACTGGCGATGTCGGTCGTGAAGCGCAAACGCTGCTCGCTCAGGCTGCGCTTCACCAGATCTTCCAGGCCCGGTTCAAATAACGGCGGTTGCCCGGCCTGTAAATCTTGAATGACCTTCTGATCGAAGTCGAGGCCAGTCACATCATGGCCGCCGGAGGCCAAACAGGCAGCGGTCACCGTGCCCAGATGCCACAGACCTAACACACAGACTTTCATGCCACTGCCTCCAGCACCCACGGATTGGCCTGCAAAAATTCCACGGTACGAAGGATGCCTTGTTGAATGGTCAACTTGGGCGTCCAGCCTAATGCGCGAATTTTAGCCGTGTCCAAAAAGATAAACGGACTGTCGCCAATCCAACCGCGTTCGCCACCAGCATAATCCAGTTCGGGGTTCAGTCCCAGATGCTGCGTAATCCACCCGATGGAGCCATTCACTTCACAGTATTCGGCGGTTCCCAGATTGAAGACATTGACTTTATCCGTCGCGCGCTCGATCGCCAACAACATCGCATCGATGCAATCCTGCACATACAAATAAGACTTGCGCTGATGACCGTTGCCTAGCACTCTCAACCGATCAGGTTCGGCGCGCAAGCGCTTGTAAAAATCGAAGACATGGCCATGCGTGTAGCGCTCGCCCAAAATAGACACGAAGCGGAAGATGTAGCCTTGAAAGCCGAAGCCCTCGCAATAGGCTTGAATCAAGCCTTCACCCGCCAACTTCGATGCGCCATACAACGACGTTTGCACGGGAAAAGGCGCGGATTCCGGCGTGGGCCACACTTCCGGTTCACCGTAGATTGAACCGGTTGACGAGAAGGCTAACCGCCGAATGTCATTGGCGCGCATCGCTTCCAATACGTTGAACGTGGCTAGCGTGTTTTGTTCCAGGTCTTTGCGGGGATGTTGAGTGCCAAAGCGCACATCAGCGTTGGCCGCCAGGTGAAAGACAAAGGCTGCGCCTTGCAGCGCGGCGGTCAGTCGCGGCAGATCAAGCATGTCGCCTTCGATCAAAGTAAAGCGCGAGGAACGTTGCGCGTCCTCCAAAAAACGTCTTTGGCCCGTAGAGAAATTATCGTAGACCGTAACATCATGCCCCGCTTGCAATAACCGATCAACCAGATTGCTGCCAATAAAGCCGGCACCGCCGGTCACAAAAAAATGCATGGGCCTCTCCAACTTGGAACTTAGTTTCTCACGTCCGCGAACCGTCGGGCCAGTCGAGGTTCAACTGCGTCTCGACAATCGCCATCACTGGCAGATCAGGTCGCGCCGACACCACTTCGATCTTCAATTCAAGGCACGTCAACGCCACAATCTCGGCCAGTTCACTCTCGCCGCGAATCGCGACCTGGGCATAACCTGCCTGTTGCACAGCATTGAGCAGTTCTTTCGCTCGCACTCGCGTTTCACGATACAACCGCATAGAGTATTGCAGCGAGTCCATGGTCAGCTTACTGCGTAAGGCGATGCCCTTCGGCGTAATGATGTACTTCAAGCGGCGGCGCTCCAACTGCTTGACGTGAATGTAGCCCTTGCCAATCAGCCGCTTGATGACGAAGTTGACGCTGCCCACCGCCACGCCCAGCTGCGAAGCCAGCGTTGCCTGCGTAGTCGCCGGGTTGCGCTCGATTTCTTGGAGGATGCGGAGCTCGTGTTCAGTGCTGGGCATGATTGAGTCTCAAAATTCAATGTTTGAATTTTAGCCCAATCCGCCAGGTTGTCAACCAGCCGATCGGTGCGGGGCAGCCGCGCGCAGCTATGACGTCCGTTGGCGCACAAACGCTTCAAAGGACTCAGTCATGTGATCCAGCATCGCTTGCGTCAGGCCCGGATACACGCCAACCCACAGCGCGTCTTTCGTCACCTGGTCGGTATTGGTGAGCGTCCCCACGACCCGATGGTGCGTGTCGCGATAGGCCGGCTGCCGCGTCAGGTTGCCGCTAAATAACAGGCGCGTATCTATTTTGCGGCTTTGTAGAAACTCCACCAGGTCGTGGCGGGTAAAGGGGGCGGTCTCGCGGATGGTCAGCGCGAAGCCAAACCAGCTCGGGTCACTATGCTCGGTGGCTTGAGGCAAAACGAAGAACTCTTCCAACGGCTTAAGCCGATCGTACAAGTACTGCCAGTTATGCCGCCGCGCCGCGATGAAACCCGGCAATTTCTTCAACTGCGCCACGCCGATGGCCGCCTGCATATCGGTGGCTTTCATGTTGTAGCCGACGTGCGAATAAATGTACTTGTGATCGTACCCGCTGGGCAGATCGCCCAGCTGCCAGTTGAAACGCTTGCCACACGTATTGTCTTTGCCGGGCTTGCACCAGCAATCGCGGCCCCAATCACGGAACGACTCGACCAGGGTCTTCAACCGCGGATGATCGGTTAGGACGCAGCCGCCCTCGCCCATCGTCATGTGGTGCGCTGGATAGAAACTCACCGTCGCCAAATCGCCGTACGTGCCGGTCGATTTGCCGCGATACCTCGCGCCCAACGCATCGCAATTATCCTCGATCACCCACAAATTATGGCGCTGCGCGATCTCCAACACCGCATCAAGGTTGAACGGATTGCCCAACGCATGCGCCACCATAATCGCGCGCGTCCGCGGCCCGAGCGCCGCTTCCAGCTGAGCGACATTCAGGTTATATGTGCCCAACTCGATGTCGATGAACACGGGGACGAGATTATTCTGAAGGATCGGGCTGACCGTCGTGGCAAAGCCGGCCGCCACGGTGATCACTTCGTCGCCGGAACGCAGCCGCCGCTCACCTAACTTAGGCGACGTCAACGCGGATAGAGCCAGCAAGTTAGCCGATGAACCCGAGTTCACCAGCACAGCATGTCGCACACCTACCGCGCGCGCAAAGTTGTGCTCGAACTCGTCGGCAAAGCGGCCCGTCGTCAACCAGAAATCCAGCGAGGCATCCACCAGGTGCCGCACGTCGTCGGCATCAAACACCCGGCCCGCCACCGGCACGGTGGTCTCACCGGGCACAAATGTCTTGATTGGAAAAGCCTCGGTGTAATACTCGGCGACCAATTCCAGTATTTGATTGCGCAGACGTTCAGCGTTCTCGTTCAAAACGACATTCCCGGTCAAAAGGTAGCAGCGAGCCGGCTAACGGCCGGAACCACACTGCCGATACCACTCAATCGTCGCGGCGACGCCGGCCTCAAACGAGGTGCGAGCGCGCCAACCCCAGGCGTGTGCGATCGGTTCGGGGTCTGCCCTTAAAGCCATAAACTCATGGGGGCGATACGCCTGCAGTTCAACCTTCAATCTGTCCGCCCGGCCGATTGATTGAAAAACGACCTGAACGGCTGCCCGTACCGATCGGCTGTAGCCCGTGCCCAGATCGAAGGTTTCACCGCTGTGATCGGTCGCGGCCAGACACGCCAGCAGACCGTCCACCACATCATCGATATACACAAAATCGCGGTGCTGTTCGCCCGCCGTCATGCGCATTGGAGTCTGTTCAAGGGCCGCTTTGATTGCGGCCAGTATCAAGCCATGCGCCGGCTGACCCGGCCCATACACGTGAAACAGCCGCACGGCTACCGAATTGAGTCCGGTCGCTTGCACGAACTGCCGCCACACCCGCCAGGCTGCCAACTTCGTCGCGACGTAGGGATTAATCGAATCTGGCTCGGCCTCGATCGCGGGCTTTTCATAGGCCGTGCCCACGTGCACAAAACGCCGCACGCCCGCCGCTGTGCTGGCCTCGAGCGTGTAACGGGTGCCCGTGACATTGACTCTTTCGGCATAGTCGATGGGCACAAACGGATCGGTGACGCCGACCGCGGCCAGGTGCAGCACATGCGTCGGCCGAACTTCGGCCAAGGCGGCCATCATCGCGGCCCGATCGGTGACGTCGGCCACCAGCGGCTGCACACCGGCCGCCACCGTCGCCTCAGACGCGACATTTCCCAGGCCGATGACTTGCGCGCCTGACTCGATCAACCGGGCGCTGACGCGCCGACCGATGAAACCGGTCGCGCCTGTCACCATCACCCGCGCCTGCGTCCACGTCACGCGCTGATCCATCCTACGCCGGCGGCTGCAGCATCCCCTCGATGCGCGCCACCACCATATCCAGCGCCACCGTGTTGAAGCCGCCTTCGGGGATGATAATATCCGCGTAACGCTTGCTAGGCTCGACAAACTCCAGGTGCATGGGTCGCACCGTATTGAGGTATTGAGCGATCACCGAATCCATCGTGCGGCCGCGCTCGGCGATGTCGCGCCGCAACCGCCGGATGAAGCGGATGTCACTGTCCGTATCCACATAAATTTTGATGTCGAACAGCTCGCGCAGTTTCTTTTCGGCGAAGATCAGCAGCCCCTCCACCAGAATCACCGGCTTGGGCGACACGGTGCGGGTTTCAGCCATGCGGCTGTCCGTGGTGAAATCATACCTGGGCACCTGCGCGACATGGCCGTTCTTGAGCTGCCGCAGATGCTTCACCAGCAGATCAGTTTCCACCGAATTGGGATGATCGAAATTGGGCACGCTCTGCGTGCGCGGATCGAGCGGCATCTGGGCGCGATCGAAGTAGTACGAATCGTGCTGAAGGTACGCAATCCGATCGGTTCCGACGCGTTTCAAGATCTCTTCGGCCACCGTCGTCTTGCCCGACCCGGTGCCGCCCGCAACCGCAATCGTAACTGGATGGTTTTTCATCGCGTGCGATTATACCTCAAGAAGAAGTCTTACCAGACAGGTATGTCTGTACAATTACAGCCACATCAGCCCAAGGGCAACCACACCCACCAGCCCGCCAGCCGCCATCAACAGTGTGCGGCCCACCCGCCCTTTAACGACAAGGCTACCCGTCAGTAATAACCAAACCGCCAGCCACGCCACCGATCTAAATCGATTCGACTCCAAATTAGCGGCGACCGGATATATCTGGAGCGCCATCACGGTCAGGCCGGCTGTCCAGATCAGCCATAGTGCCGCTGCAACACGCGCCAACGTCGGACGCAGACGTCCGATCGGGGCTTCGCCGACCAACGTCAACGCCGTTGGATCGATCGGGGCCTCATCACTCAGCACGCGCGTTTGAGCGCCCTGTGCTTCCAGCCACACGCGCGACGCTCGCCACGCCAATGTGCCCAACGCGCCCAGATTGATCAACAGCCAACCGGGCACAATCAGCCAGTGCGCGGGCTGCTGCACCACCGCGACGGTAACGAAGGCCGCCGACTCAAACGCAAACGCCGCCGCGCCCACACTCAACGACTCGCCGGGGACAATCTCGCGACTCGCCAGCACCTTGCCGGTCGCCATTTGCAGCGCTTGCGCCGTATAACGCTCGTCTGACAACCAGGTCAGCTGCAGCACAATGTCCGCCTCGGGCGCGGCCACGAACACTTCACTGCGATCTGGTGTAAAGGATAATAACTTTTCAGGCTGAGCCGGGCTATCGACCGTGCTTTGTAAGCCCAACGCTTTACCACCGCGGCTGGCCGTCACGATCACTGCCGGCCCGGTGTCGCGCAGATAAATCGATACCCCGCCAACGATGACCGGCTGTCGATCGGCTAGTTCCCCCTGCCCGATCGGTTGGCCTTCATTCAACACCGCCACCGTCGCGCGGCCATCGGTCAGCGCATCAAGCCGCAGCGTGTACGGCGTGCCCGGCATGGCCGTAATCGCGCCCGGCTCAACCACGCTGCTTTCCGTGCGTGTATCGGTGAGAGTCGCCACCGCCAGCCCCAGCACGAGCACCAACCCGCCCACATATAACGCGATCGTTGCGACAAGTGATCGATGTTGATAGCGCTCCGCGCTGATCAGATCGTTGTCCGTTTGAAAACGCCACCCGCGCAATTGCGCTTGGGCCGCCGCCCGATCGATCTCGGCCACCCGATCGAACGCGGGCTGCGTGGGCCGATCGGGGAAGCGGCGCAGCGCGCGCCAGCGATCGACTGTCTCGATCAAACGCAGCGTGCCGCTCACAGCCAGGAATGCGACCAACACTCGAAAGCCGATCGACTGTGTGATCGAAAACAGGCCCAGTGAAATCAGCGGTGTGGTCAGTGATCCAAACTGCTGCTGCGTTTCAGATAACCAACGCGAGTAGGCAACCGGATCGGTCTGCGGGGTTTGAGGTAACAGGGCCGCCGCCGACAGCAAGCCCGCCAACGCCAGCAGCAGCGCCGCGAGCCAGCGATCACCCGCCAGCGCACGCCAGGCACGCCGCCAGGGATCGCGAATCGGGGTGGGCGAAACGGTGGTCATGTCGATGCGAACCTGTCAAAAAAGAAGCCCCGCTAAGGGGGCCTAGTGAGCCATCCATCGGAATTGAACCGATAACCTATCGCTTATGGTTCAATCGTTGGTACTTCGCATTATACCAGAGATGGGCAAGTATGGACGGATCGCCTCGATGCTGATTGCGGCGGTGTAGTCCTGGACTTGTTTTAGGTCGTTCCATCTTCCGGCTTCTTGGACGATTCGGGCGGTTGCTCCGTTGAGTGTGCTTAATGTGGCGAAGGTTCGGCGCAGCACGTGCGGTGATAGTCCTTTGATTCCGGTTTCCTCGCCGATGTTGTGAAGGGTTGTACGTAGTCCGTCGCCGGTCATAGGTTTGCCGGTTTTCATTCCGATGAAGATTCGGTCACACTTTGCGATTGGGTTTCGGTCGGCAAGCCAGGCTGAAATGTAGTTTGCGGTTTCGATGCTGATTGCCCCGAATTTTTCTTGTCCACCTTTGACGATTGTCCACAGTAGGCAGCTGGTCAGGTCGATTTGCTTTGTGGTTAATCGGCATACTTCGGCGGCCCGTAATCCGGAGTCCATCAATATGGCTATTTGCGAGCCGACCGTGCATATTGCATGTTCGTCCGCCAGTGCATCGTGCATGTGAAAACTGCTAGAACCGCCAGTGCATGTTGCACTTGAGTGGCGGGTTCAACTGATCTTCCTGGGTATTTCATGATCTCTTTGAAAGTC
>JACRBO010000441.1 GCA_016219235.1 Chloroflexota bacterium | reverse complement strand
GATCTGCTTGAAGATGTGATGAATGATCTGAAGGAATAAGTTGCACCAGTGGTTCCAGTTTTGCACTCAACTGCGGCCTTGCGATAGTGGAGCCTCATCGGACGTTCGCCGTTCATCGGGCGCGGATTAGATTTCTCGTCCGCCCACACTTCCAACTAATCCGCTCCCGGCGATCATCTTAGTCGATGGCGACCCTGTCATGCCCGAGTGCTTCTATCGGGCATCCAGCAGCCCTACCGGCATGACTTGCCAATAGTCAGCATGGATGCCCGACACAAGCATTCGGGCATGACGATGCATAAGCTGAGTTACCCATCAACAAAAAAACAGGGATCGGCCTTCAACCCGATCCCTGTTTCCATTAACGCCTCCAACTTCCAACCTCCAACTTCACTCATACCTCAACGCCTCAATCGGATTCAACCTTGCCGCCCGCAGCGCTGGATACAGCCCCGCCACCAATCCTACAAACGCCGACACACCCGACGCCAGCAAAACAGTCACGAGCGAGATGCTGGCCTGAAACTGATTGGACATACTGGAGATCGCAATCGCGCCGCCCGCGCCAAACGCAATCCCGATCGCGCCGCCGAACAAACTCAGCGCCATCGCTTCGATCAGGAATTGCAGCAGAATATCACGCCGCTTCGCGCCGACGGCTTTGCGCAGGCCGATCTCGCGCGTGCGTTCGGTGACCGTAACCAGCATGATGTTCATCACGCCGATGCCGCCCACCAACAGCGAAATGCCCGCAATCGCCGATAGAAACACCGTGATCGCCGTGCTGATCGACGCGAACGTTTGCAGCAAATCGGCCTGACTGAAGACCTGAAAATCATCCTCGTCTCGATAGGAAATATTGTGCCGATCGCGCAGCACGCCGGTCGCGTCGGACTTGAGCGTTTCGCTCGACGCGCCTTCGACGGCCTGCATCAAGATCGCGCCGACACCGGCCAGCCCGTTGCGGGCGCGGATGTCGCGCAGATACTGGCGGGCCGCCGACAATGGCACCAGCACTTGATTGTCGTCGTTGGAGAACTGATTGCCGCCGCGCTCGGCCAAGACCCCGATCACTTTGAAGGGCACATCGTTGATCTTGATATACCGATCGAGCGGATCGGTATCGGCGGGGAACAACTCGGTCTGCACCGTTTGCCCGATCACGGCCACGCGCGCCGTCGCCTGCACATCTTCATCGGTGAGCAGCCGGCCGCTGACGACGTCCAGATTGCGGAACTCGGCAAAGCTCGGCGTCACGCCGCGCACACTCGTGATCAGATTCGCGCCGCCATAGCGCGCCAGACCGTCCACGCGAATCTGCGGCGCGGTGCCCGCTGTGTCCGGCACCACCAACGGATCGGCCAGCACGCGCGCATCGGCCGCCGTCAACGTGGTTTGATTGCCCATTTGTGCCACAAATTGCGCGCTTTGCGAACCGCTCAACTTGGGGAGCACAAACAAAATGTTCGTGCCCAGCGCATTGAACTGATCGTTGATGAACTTCTCCACGCCCTGGCCGATGGACAGCAGCGAGATCACCGCCGACACGCCGATGATGATGCCCAGCATCGTCAACAGCGACCGCAATTTATTGGAAGCCAGCGCCCGAAACGCGCCGCGGAAATTGTCGAATAGAACCATAGTCGTTCAGTCACTTAGTCAATCGGTAATCGGTCGATTGGTCAATCGGTAACCGGTTGACGAGTTACCGGTTGACCAGTTACCAGTCAACCAATTACCAGTTACCAGTTGACCAATCACCAATCACTCGTCACTCATATCTCAACGCATCGATCGGATTCAACCGCGAGGCCCGCAGCGCCGGATACAACCCGAAGAACAGGCCCACCGCCAGTGAGAAACCCGTCGCCAGCAAGACCGAGCCTAACTGCACCGTCGGCGTGAAGTTGTCCACCAGCTGCCCGATCGCCAGCGCGCCGCCCGTGCCGATCGCAATGCCGATCACGCCGCCCAACAACGACAGCGTCATCGCTTCGATCAAAAACTGGAACAGAATATCGCGCCGTTTCGCCCCGATCGCTTTGCGCAGCCCGATCTCGTGCGTGCGCTCCGTCACGGTGACGAGCATGATGTTCATGATGCCGATGCCGCCCACCACCAGCGAGATGCCGGCAATCGCCGACAGAAACACTGTCACCGCGCTGATGATGGCGCCAAAGGCCGCCAGAAAATCGGCCTGGCTGTAGACCGAAAAATCATCCTCATCGCGGAACGAGATGTTGTGCTGCTCGCGCACCACCGTCGTGATCTGATCGGTCAGATCGGCCTGTACGTAACCCTCCACCGGCAGCACGTACATGTACGACACCACCAGATCACCCGCGCGATTGCGGATGGGAAAGAAATCGTTGTGCGCTGTGGTCAATGGCACAAACACCTGATTGTCCACGTCGCCAAACAGCGAGCCGCCCTTGCCCTCCATGATGCCGATGATGCGATAGGGCAGGCGGTTGATGCGGACCGTTTCATCGAGCGGCGAGCGGCCGTCGGCAAACAGTTCCTTCACCACCGATTGGCCGATCACGGCGACGCGGGCGCGTGTCGCCAGATCGCTATCGATGATGAAGCGGCCCTCGACCACATTCCAACTGCGCGCCAGCGCATAGTCCGCTTCGACGCCGCTGACAAACGGCTGCACCACATCTGCACCCAGCGCCACCGACGCGACCGTGCGCACTTCCGGCGCGATAACGGCCGCATCCGGCACGCGCAGCGGATCCTTCAGTGCGGCCACATCCTTCATCGTCAGCGCCGGACCGATCGCCACGTTGCCTTGCAACACCTGCGTCGGCGGCCCGGACGAAGTTTCTTCCGGCCCGCCCGGCAGCACAAACAACAGATCGGTGCCCAGCGTGCCAAAGGCATCGCCGATGAAGCGCTCCACACCGCGCCCCACGGACAGCAGCGTGATCACCGCCGCCACGCCGATGATGATGCCCAGCATGGTCAGCGTCGCGCGCAGCTTGTTCGCCGTCAGCGCCCGCAAGGCCATGCGGATGTTTTCGAGGATGGATGAGAAGTTCAGCATATAAGGTTAAGTCGTCAATTAGTCAATCGGTAATCGGTCAATTGGTAATCGGTCAATTGGTCAATCAGTAATCGGTCAACCAGTTACCAGTTGACCAGTTACCAGTTGACCAATCACCAGTTACCGATTACCCATCACCGCTT
>JACRBO010000440.1 GCA_016219235.1 Chloroflexota bacterium | reverse complement strand
GCGGCTCGCTCTCGGCCAGTCACAACACCTGGTCGGGTGTGTTGTGGGACCAGAGGCAATTCTTCACGGCGCCCACGTATGACAGCGTGCCCATTGTCGATCGCGTCGGTGGCGGCGATGCATTCATGGGCGGGCTGATCTATGGTCTGCGCAAATTCACGAATGATCCGGGCCAGGCGCTGCGTTTTGCCGTGGCGGCTTCATGTTTGAAGCACAGCATCCCCGGCGACTTCAATGCGGTCAGTGTCGCTGAGGTTGAAACCTTGATGGCGGGCGATGCTTCGGGGCGCGTGTCGAGATAAAGGATAAGGAGCGTTATGGCTCGATTTATGCGACTAGACGTCCTCAATTCACTGCTCGATGTCGGTATTTTGCCGCTGTTCTATCACGACGACGTAGCGACCTCGATTGAATTGGTCAAAGCCTGCACGCACGGTGGAGCACGCTTGATTGAATTTACCAATCGGGGCGAGCTGGCCTATCCAGTGTTCACCGAACTGGTGAAGCACTTTGCCAAAACCGATCCATCAATCGTGCTGGGGATCGGCTCGATCATCGATGCACCGACCGCCGCGCTTTACCTGGCCGCTGGTGCGAACTTCATCGTCGGGCCAGGCCTGAACCCCGAAATCGCGCGGCTGTGCAATCGGCGCAAAATCGCCTACCTGCCCGGCTGCGCCACGGTAACGGAGATCGCGCAGGCCGAAGAATTGGGCGCGGAGATCTGCAAAGTTTTCCCCGGCGAAACCGTCGGCGGCCCGCAATTCATTCGGGCGGTGATGGGGCCGTGTCCCTGGTCGCGCCTGATGCCCACCGGCGGAGTAGATGCGACCGAAGCCAGTATCACGGAATGGATCAGGGCCGGAGCCGCGGTAGTTGGTATGGGCAGCAAGCTCATCTCGAAGCAAATCATCCGCGACCGCGATTTCGCTGGTCTGGCCAGCAAGACCACGCAGTGCGTGGCCTGGATCCAGGCCACGCGGAGTTTGACCTGACTCACGATCTCAACAGCAAACAAGGAGATACGATGAAATACCATGCTGCTCTTTCAGCAGATGCGGGCTTGAACACCTTGCCCTATAACGCTTGCAAGTTGCTGGATTTTGGCCTGTTGCGGTTGGCCGCAGGAGAAACATATCGCGGCGTTGCAGACGGACGCGAGATGCTGGCCGTGCTACTGGGCGGCAAAGCGAACTTCACGATCGGGGGCCAGCGCTTCGACAAAGTGGGCGGCCGCCCCAATGTTTTTGCGGGCAAGCCGCACGCGGTCTACATTCCCGCCGGCGTCGAATTCAGCATCGAAGCGATCGGGGCGGTTGAGATTGCCATGCCCAGTGCGCCCAGTGACTTAGCGCTTGAACCGTACGTCATCGAACCGGCGCAAGTTGCCAGCGGCGTATGGGGCGCAGCGAACTTCTCGCGCAATTATCAACAGATTCTCACAGTGGCCTCTCAGCCCGATCTGCCTGCGCGCCGCCTGATCGTGGGCGAGACCTATACCCCATCGGGCAATTGGAGTACCTATCCGCCGCACAAGCATCAGGTGGATAACCTTCCGCATGAAGCCTATCACGAAGAGATGTACTACTTCAAGGTCAGCCCGGCTGATGGCTTCGGGATTTGCCATTACTACAACGAACAGGGCGAAGAAGAGAATTTCACCGTGCGCGATAACACCCTGCACCTGCTGCCCTACGGCTATCACACGGTCGTCAGCGCACCCGGTTACACCACTTATTACCTGTGGTTTTTGGCCGGCAATCAGCGCGTCCAGGCGACGGTGGATGATCCGCAGCTGGGTTGGGTCAGCCGGACCGTGTCGATGCTGCGGAGCCTGGGGCACTAAACAAGGAGCGCCATGATCCTGGATCAGTTTAAGTTGGATGGCCGTGTCGCTCTCGTCACCGGGGCGGCACGTGGCCTGGGTCAAGCCTTCGCCCTGGCGCTTGCGGAGGCCGGGGCCGATGTGGCCGTGCTGGATCGATCGGATGCAGTGGAGACGCAGGCGCAAGTGATTGATCTGGGACGACGCGGCTTGAAGCTGCAATGTGATCTGCGTGAAGCGACGGCGGCTGATCTTGGACAGGTTGTCGGGCAAGTGGTGAATGATCTCGGCCGCCTGGATATTCTCGTCAACAACGCCGGGATCATTCGCCGCGCACCGGCCATCGAGTTCAGCGCAGCCGATTGGGATGATGTCATGCAGATCAATCTGCGGGCTGTTTTCTTTCTCGCGCAAGCCGCGGCCAGAGTGATGATACCGCAAGGCGGCGGCAAGATCATCAATGTGGCCTCCATGTTGTCGTTTCAGGGCGGAATTTTGGTGCCCTCGTATACCGCGTCCAAGAGCGGTGTCGCCGGGTTGACGCGCGCACTGGCCAACGAGTGGGCCAGCGCCAACATCAACGTCAACGCGATTGCGCCCGGTTATATGGCGACCGATAACACGGCGCCACTCCGCGCCGACGAAGGCCGCGCCCAATCGATTTTGGCCCGCATCCCGATCGGGCGGTGGGGAACGCCGGAGGATTTGAAGGGTGTGGTTGTGTTCCTGGCGTCGGATGCGGCACGTTATCTGCACGGCGCGATCGTGCCCGTGGATGGTGGCTGGTTGACCCGCTAAGTTCAAAACGACGGGCCACGATGAACAATCGGAAGGAGCGCAGCTATTGACCAGATCGATCAAGTTGAATCTCACGCAGCGGTTCTCAACCATCAGCGTCAACGATTGGCTATCCCGGACATCGAGTGCCGTAAACGCACCTGCGCCTCGTGAGCGCAACGGCCCCGAAACGAAACCCAGAATCTGATCTAGAGGAGGATCAAGCATGAACGCTTACTCGAATCGCCGCAGTTTGAACGTTGCCCTTCTCGTCGCATTGGTGCTCAGTGTCATATTGAGTGGCTGCGCCGCCCCGGCCGCTGCCCCAACGGCTGCGCCAGCCGCCCCGGCCGCCGCCAACCCGACCAGCGCGCCTGCACCGACCAGTGCGCCCGCCGTGGCTGAGCCAATCACGCTCAAGATGACAGCCTGGGACGTTGCCAAGACACCCTACTGGCAGGCTGTAATTGATGCGTTCCAGGCGCAGAACCCGAACATCAAAGTGGAGCTGCTCGATATTTCTTCAGCCGAGTATCAAGATAAACTCAATGTGATGCTGTCCGGTGGCGATGACTCGGATGTCATCACTGTCAAAGATATTCCGGGTTATTCCGCGATGCTGACCAGAAAACAGGTCGTCCCGTTGAACGACTATGTCGCGCAGGACAAACTGGATCTGAGCGTCTACAGCGGCGCGGCCGACGAGCTGACCTATGAAGGTTCGATCTATGCGTTGCCGTTCCGCAGCGACATCTGGATTCTGTACTACAATAAGGACCTGTTCGACAAAGCTGGCGTGTCGTACCCCACCAACGATATGACCTGGGCGCAGTTCGATGCGACCGCGCGCAAGCTGACCAGCGGCAGCGGCGCTGATAAGGTCTATGGTACGCACTTCCACACCTGGCGCTCGACGGTCGAACTGCCAACGGTGCAGGATGGCAAGAACTCGATCATCGCTTCCGACTATAGCTTCATGAAGCCGATATATGACATGGTTACGGCTATGCAGACCGACGGCATCATCATGGACTATGGTTCGCTGAAGGCCGGCAAAATCCACTACTCGGGTGTTTTCCAGAACCAGCAGGTGGCGATGCTCCCCATGGGTTCGTGGTTCATCGGTACGATGATCGCCGCTGAGGCCAAGGGCGACGTTAAGTTCAAGTGGGGCATCGCGAAGTACCCGCATCCGGATGGCGTGGCGGCCGGCACCACCGCGAGCACGTTGACGTCGCTCGCCATCAACGCGAATTCCAAGAACAAGGCTGCCGCCTGGGAGTTCATCAAGTTCTACAGCGGGATCGAAGGCGCCAAGGTGCTGGCGGCCACGGGTAACCTCCCGGCAATTCGCACGCCGGAAGTGCTCAAGGCCTACACTTCGGTTAAGGGCGTGCCGGCTGAGGCGGCCGAAGCCTTGCAGACGGCGAAGGTTCGCCTTGAACTGCCGATGAATGCGCACGCCAGCGCGATTGAAAAAATCCTGAATGAAGAGCACGATTTGATCATGACCAACTCCACCCCCGTGGATCAAGGGTTGGCCGAAATGACGAGTCGTGCTAAAGAAGAACTGGCCAAGTAGCGACGAGTTAACTTGGTTTGCGGGAGAGGTCTCGAAACGTCACCGGGACTCTCCCGCCAGCCAGGGCCTGCCCCGGCAGGTTGAGCGCAAGACAGGTTGCCAGGCCATGCGTATCTGGTGGCAACCCCGGCTTATCAGCCGCGGAACGAAAGGATGGGGGGACTTATGGCCGTGCAACTAAGCCAACTCAGGCAAAAGGCGACGCGTGAAGGGCGAGGGAAACGCAAGCAGAACCTGATTGCCTACTCGTTCATCCTCCCCAATCTGCTGGGCTT
>JACRBO010000439.1 GCA_016219235.1 Chloroflexota bacterium | reverse complement strand
ATTACGCTGGTCGGCGCGATGGTCAACGCCGTCGTCCCGCTCACGATGTTCTTCTTCTTCAGCAAGTACTACATCCAGGGTGTGAGCTACACGGGGTTGAAGTAACGTGGTCACGGTTCGCAGACAATCGCCCGCCAGGCTAACCGCGCTCCGCATCGTCGGACGGGCGATCGCCCTGTGGTGGCGCGAGTTCTTCGTGCTGACGCTGTTCAACATCGCGTGGCTGGCGCTGCAGGTACCGATCGTCACCGGTCCGGCGGCGACGGCCGCAATGTACCTCGTCGCCCGCAAGGTGATCGACGGCGAATATCTGGAGCTGCGCGACGGCCCGCAGGCGCTGCAGGCCATGTTCGTCCCGGCGTGGAAGTGGGGCGCGTTGAATCTGATCATCAGCATGCTGGTGGTCGGCAACTTCTGGCTCTATCAAAACTTCGTCGGCGCACTGTGGATCATCCTGCGCATCATCTGGGGCACGATCGGCCTGGGCTGGCTGGCGATCTGCCTGTTTTACTGGCCGTTCTGGCTCGTGCAAGACGATCGCGCCGTGCGCACCACGCTGAAGAATGTCCTGGTGTTCATCGCCAAACGACCCGGCTTCGCAATCGCGCTGGTCGTAGTTAGCGCGGTGATCGCCGCGGCCAGCATCCTGATCACGATCCCATTGGGCACCGTGCTGATGGCCTGGCTGGCGTTAATCGGCGTGCTGGCGGTTGATGCTGAAATCGCCCGCGTCAAAGCGATCGAGTAAATGAAACTTCAACGTCATCCGCTCAATCCGCTTCTCTTGCCCGATCCAACATCCGATTGGGAAGCGTACAACGTGTTCAACCCGGCGGTGATTCATCACCACGGACTGTTTCACATGGTCTATCGCGCGCAAGGTTTGGATTGGATCAGTCGCATCGGTTACGCGGTAAGTGCCGATGGGGTGCAGTGGAATCGACTGCGCCGCCCGGTGCTCGCGCCGGGCGATGCGCTGGATGCCCGCGGCCTGGAAGACCCGCGCGTCACGGTACTTGACGATGTGTTTTACATGACCTATACCGCTTACGGCCAATTTCGTGGTGAAGGTGAACCGACCCATGCGGGCGGTGGCGTCACGCCGATGGTCGCCCGCAGCCAGAATCTGATCACGTGGGAGCGTGTGGGATCGATCGTGACGGGCGAAGACAATAAAGATCATGTGCTTTTTCCGCGCAAAATCAATGGTCGCTATGTGGCGCTGCATCGTCGCCCGCCGCAAGTATGGCTCGCGGAAAGTGACGATCTGATCACGTGGCCGGCCGATCGCATGCGCCCGATCTTTGGCCCGCGCCCCGACAACGGCTGGGATGAAAACCGCGTCGGCGGTGGCGGCGTGCCGATCGAGACGGAGCATGGTTGGTTGATGCTCTATCACGCTTACGATGCGGAGCACGTCTATCGCCTGGGCGTGTGCCTGCTCGATCTCGATCAGCCCGATCGGGTCGTTCGCCGCCCACGAGATTTCATCTTCGAGCCGCACGAGTTGTGGGAACTGCGCGGCGATGTGCCCAACGTCGTGTTTTCCAGCGCAAATCCAGTTGTAAACGGTACCGTGTACGTGTATTACGGCGCGGCCGATCACGTGATTGGCCTGGCGACCTGTGCCTTAGCCGACTTGTTGGATTATGCCCGCCACGGAATCTAAGCGGCGAGCCAGCTGTCAAAATCACTGCATGGATTGATGACTCAGCATGTCTGACCTGTGGACTGTCTCCGAAAAAAACTTCGATCCCGATCGATTGCATCACCGCGAAACCATCTTCACGATCGGCAACGGCTATCTCTCGACGCGCGGCGCATTCGAAGAAGGGTATCCGGCCGATCGGCGCGCGACCTTCATCCACGGCGTCTTCGATTACGCCCCGATTGTGTTTACCGAACTCGTCAACGTGCCGGACTGGCTGCCGCTGACGGTGCTCATCAACGGCGAACGGTTCTCACTCACCACCGGCGACATCGAGACCTTCGAGCAGCGTTTGGATCTACGTACAGGCGTGTTGACGCGCACCGTTCGCTGGCGCTCACCGGCCGGCCACGTCGCCACGCTGGTTTTTGAGCGTTTTGCTTCGTTGGCGGATGAGCATATGCTGTTCCTGCGCTGCCAGGTGATCCCCGAATTTGATGGCACACTCGAGTTTCGCGCCACGCTCGACGGTCACAGCGAAAATGAACACGCGGGTTACTGGCTGACACATTGCGAGTGGTTGAAACAGGGCAACCGCAACGGCGCGACTTATTTGCTGAATCGGACGCGCGCGTCCCAGACCACTCTGGCCAGCGCGATGCGCTTTGAACTGTCACAGGGCGAATATGCCGATACCGCGTATTGGGATGTGGACAATGCGCCGACGCGCGTCCTCACGATCCCGGCCGTGTACGGCACGCCCGTCATGGTCGATAAGCGCGTGGCGCTGTTCACCTCGCGCGACACAGTGGCGGAGCAGTTGATCGAGAACGCCGTCGAACGAGTGTGCGCCGGCCCCGATTGGTCTTCTGCCCTAAACGCGAATGCCGTTGCCTGGCAACAGGAATGGGATCGCACCGACGTCATCATCGAGGGCGATGATGAAGCGCAGTTGGCTGTTCGATTCAATCTATTCCAGATGTTGATCGCCGCGCCGCGCCATGATGATCGCGTCAACATCGGCGCCAAGACGCTCTCGGGTTTTGGCTATCGGGGTCATGCGTTCTGGGACACGGAAATCTTCATGCTGCCGTTGTTCACATACACCGCGCCGCATATCGCCCGGAACCTGCTGACCTATCGCTGGCGCACGCTACCTGCGGCCCGCCGCAAGGCTCAGGCCAATGGCTTTGAAGGCGCGCAATTCGCGTGGGAAAGCGCCGAGACCGGCAATGAGGTGACACCCACCTGGGTGCCGCACTTCGCCGACAAAACGAAACTGGTGCGCATCTGGCCGGGCGACATCGAGATTCACATTTCGGCCGACATCGCTTACGCGGCCCATCAATACTGGCAGGCCACGGGCGATGATGCGTGGTTCATCGATCAGGGCGCAGAGTTGATCCTCGACACTGCCAAATTCTGGGCCGCGCGCGCCGAGTGGCAGCCCGATCGGGACGGCGGCCGTTACGAATACCGCGATGTGATCGGCCCGGACGAATATCACGAGCACGTCGATAACAACTATTACACGAATCGCATGGCGCAGTGGAACTTGCAGACGGCGCTCCACGTCTTGGCGTGGCTTGCCGGGTGTGCGCCCGCCAGAGCGCAGGACTTGATCGCACAGCTGGATCTATCGGCGGAACGCCTGGCGAAGTGGCGCGACGTCATCGAGAAACTGTATGTGCCCGTTCAGTCAGCCGGTCCGATCGAGCAGTTTGAGCATTACTTCAAGCTGAAGGATGTGCCCCTGGCAGCGTTGGAGCCGCGCACGAAGTCGTTGCAAGAGGTCTTCGGGATCGAGGGCGGCAATCAGCTGCAGGGCATCAAGCAGCCCGACGTGTTGATGCTGCAGTATCTGTTGCGATCGGACTTCAGCGACGAAGCGGTGCGGGTCAACTACGACTACTACGCGCCGCGCACCGATCACACTTACGGCTCGTCGCTTGGCCCGTCAATCATGGCGATCATGGCGTGCGATGTCGGTAAGCCCGAGGCCGCTTACGAGCACTTCATCCATGCGTTGCATGCCGATCTGTACGATGTGCGCGGCAATGCCGATGACGGTATCCATGCCGCTTCAGCCGGCGGCATCTGGCAAGCGGTGGTCTTCGGCTTTGGGGGTTTGCGCATCACGCCCACGGGCTGGGCCACACAGCCGCGTTTGCCCAGGCATTGGACGCGCCTGGCCTTCAAGTTCTTCCAGCGTGGTCAACACGTTCACGTTGATTTGAAACCTTCGCTGTAGAGGCAAGGCCCGCCCCCACATCAGCCAACCGAGAGGAGTCAGTCCATGGCGAGCGTCACATACGATCACGTTTTCAAACGCTACGGCAACACGATTGCGGTGAACGATCTCAGTATTGAAATCGTCGATAAAGAATTTCTGGTGTTTGTCGGCCCGTCAGGCTGCGGCAAATCGACCAGCCTGCGGATGCTGGCCGGCCTGGAAGATATCAGCGACGGCACGCTGTACATCGGCGATCGACCTGTCAACGATGTCGAACCCAAAGACCGCGACATCGCGATGGTGTTTCAATCGTATGCGCTGTATCCACACATGTCGATCGCCGAGAACATGGCCTTCTCGCTGAAGCTGCGCAAGCTGGACAGGGCCGAGATCGACCAGCGCGTGAAGAAAGCCGCCGAAATATTGGGGCTGGCGCAGCTGCTTGATCGCAAGCCACGCCAGTTATCGGGCGGACAGCGCCAGCGTGCGGCGGTCGGGCGGGCGATCGTGCGTGAGCCGCAGGTCTTCCTGTTCGACGAGCCGCTGTCCAACCTCGATGCGAAGCTGCGCGTGCAGACGCGCGCCGAGATCAGCAAACTGCATCGTGAATTGGGCACGACCTTCATTTACGTCACGCACGATCAGACCGAAGCGATGACGATGGGTTCGCGCATCGCCGTGATGAAGGACGGCTTCCTGCAGCAGATCGATACGCCACAGCATCTGTACGATCGGCCCACCAATGCCTTCGTCGCCGGCTTCATCGGCAGCCCCAGCATGAATTTCTTCGATGTGACGATCTCGAAATCGGCGGGCCAGTTGATGGCTAAAGGGCCGGGCTTCACGCTGCCGGCGCCCGATCGATTCAGCGAGCCGCTCACGGGTTATATCGGGCAAAAGGCTGTGCTGGGCATTCGACCGGAAGACTTGCATGATGCCGAGTTCGTCCCCTCCGGCATTCGGGGTGGAACGATTCAGGCGCAAGTCGATGTAACCGAGTTGATGGGCAACGAAGTGTTCTTATATCTGGTGACGCCCGGCGGCCAATTCGTCGCGCGCGTCGATCCGCGCACACGCGCCCACATCGGCAATCGGGTGCAGATGATCGCCAACCTCGATCACGTGCACTTCTTTGACAAGACCAGCGAGAAGGCGATTCGATGATTCGCGGTTTCATCTTCGATCTCGACGGCGTGATCACCGACACCGCCGAATACCATTATCGCGGCTGGAAGCGACTGGCCGATGAAGAAAGCCTGCCCTTCACACGCGAGGATAACGAGCAGCTGCGCGGCATCTCGCGGCGCGAGTCGTTGCTGCTGGTTTTGAACGGGCGCGTTTTTCCTGAGGATCAGCTTCAGGCAATGATGGAACGCAAGAACGATTATTACTGTGAGTTCATCCAGGCGGTCACGCCCGGCGATCTGCTGCCCGGCGCGAAAGAACTGCTTGAGGAGATTCGGGCCGCTGGATTGAAGTCGGCGCTTGGCTCAGCCAGCAAGAACGCCGGCGATGTGATCGAGCGGCTTGGCATCCGATCGCTGTTCGACGCGATTGCGGATGGGTACAGCGTCGAGAACCAGAAGCCCGCGCCCGATCTGTTTCTGCACGCTGCCGCGCTACTGGGCCTGTCACCCGCCGAATGCGTCGTCGTTGAAGACGCCGCCGCCGGAATCGAAGCCGCTCGCGCCGGTGGTTTCCACTCGATCGGTCTCGGCCCGATCGGGCGGGTGGGAGCCGCCGATGTCGTCTTGCCCGGCCTGGCACAGGTTCATTTGATCGATCTGATCGACGCGCTAACCCCACCTCACGCAGTGAACCCGGCTTTTGAAGTCCGATGAATTTACCCCACGATTACTACCCGTGACGGCGTTTGAAGATTTGTCGGGCCGCAGCACAAGCCACCTCAAATTTGACTCTTGACAGGCGGGTGAAATATGACTTATAATGGAACCGGTTCCATTCAAGACGACTCATCATCACAGGAACACCGCACGATGCCAGCCACCATCCGCGATGTCGCTCAACAGGCCGGAGTCGGGCTTGGGACAGTGTCCCGGGTCATCAATCACAGCGCGTCCGTCAGCGACGCCACCCGGCAGCGCGTCCTGGATGTGATCAAGAATCTCAACTACGTCCCTAACCCCACCGCCCGCCGCCTGTCGCTGGGCAAAACCTTGACCATCGCCGTCATCGTCCCGTGGTTCACCCGCCCGGCCGAAGGGGAACGCCTGCGCGGCATCGAGCACGCCCTGCTGGAAAGCGGTTACGATTTGATCCTGTACAACGTCGAGACGCCCGAACAGCGCGACCTGTACTTCCGTGACATTCCCCGTCGTGAGCGTGTAGACGGCCTGCTGATCGTCTCCCTGACACCGCGCGACGGCGATGTGAAACCCTTCAAGAAAGCGAACGTCCCGATTGTGCTGGTGGACGCCCATCATGCTTCGCTGGCCCGCTTGAATCAGGTCATCACCGACGACGTGACGGGCGGCTGTGAGGCGACACACTATCTCATCGAGTTGGGCCATCGCCGCATCGCCTTTATCAGCGACCGGTTGGATGAACCCTTCAACTTCACCAGCAGCCGCGATCGTCTCACGGGCTATCAGCTGGCGCTGCAGGCTGCTGGCATTCCCTTTCGACCCGATTATCACCGGCAAGGCGATCATGGCCGCGCCGAGGCGCATCGTCTGGCGGCGCAGTTGTTGGCCCTGCCCGATCGACCCACAGCCATCTTCGCGGCCAGCGACACACAGGCGATGGGTGTGCTGGAAGCGGCCCGCGATGCGGGCTTGCGGGTGCCAGACGATCTATCCGTCATCGGCTATGACGACATCGAAATCGCCGAGTATCTGGGCCTGACTACCATGGCGCAGAAGTTGTATCAGTCCGGCCAACGCAGTGTGGAGTTGCTGTTAGCGGTTTTGGAGAATCTCGACGCCGAACCTGTGACCGAAGTGATGCCCGCGCAGTTGACCATCCGCGCGACAACCGCCCGATTGACTGCGGCCTAAAGGGTTGCGTAAACCGATCGGGGTTTTTTGACCCGATATGGAACCGTTTCCATGTCGATTGTCGGCCAACGACTCAAAATTGGCTCTTGACACGGAAGGCAAAGTTGTCATATACTCTGATAAATCGCGTTAGTAAATCGAGTTATCATGGCAAAGAGGTCAACCGCTCAGGATGTAGCCAACCTTGCCGGAGTCTCGCGCACTACCGTCTCGTTTGTTCTTAACCGGGTGGCCGGGATGCGCATCGGCGATGAGACCCGCCAGCGCGTCGTCGAGGCGGCGGCGCAACTCAATTACCATCCCGACGCCACCGCCCGCCGTATGGTTAGAGGGCGGACCAACATCATCGGGTTTGTGCTGCGACAGACGCCCGACCAGGTGTTTGCGGATCGCTTTCTGCCACAGGTGTTGCACGGCTTGAGCAAAGCCGCCGCGGCTCAAGGTTTTCACGTCTTGATCGAACCAACGCCGCCCGACGACAAGAGCGGCTACTTGAACCTGATCCGCGAACGGCACGTGGACGGCATCGCCCTATCTGGCCCGCGCTTCGACGATGAAGAAGTCTTACGCGTGCACGCCGAAGACAGCCCGGTAGTCTTGATGGGTCAATTGCCCGGCACCGACCTGCCCTTCGTGGATGTCGACAACGTCAGCGGGGCCGCGCGAGTCACGCAGCATCTCATCGGGTTGGGGCATAAGCGCATCGCTTTTATCTCGAACGCGCAGCCCGCCTACACCGCCAGCGCTCAGCGCTTAAGCGGCTATCGACAGGCGTTGGAGGCGGCCAATCTGCCGTGCGATGAGACTCTGATCGGGTATGGCGATTTCTCACCGGCCAGCGGCGAAGCGGCCATGATCGAGATTTTGCGCGCACCCGATCGGCCCTCGGCGGTTTTCGTGGCCTCCGATACGGTGGCGTTGGGCGCATTGAAGGCCATCCGCGAGGCCGGTTTGAATGTCCCGCGCGACATGGCGCTGGTTGGCTTTGACGATGCTTCATTGTCCGCATTTATCGACCCGCCGTTGACGACCATGCGGCTGCCAGCCTTCGGGTTGGGCTGGGGCGCAGCCGATATGTTGATTCGTTTGATCAACAAAGAACTCATTCGCCAGCCGACCGTCTTGCTGGATACCGAGCTCATCGTGCGCAAATCATGCGGCGCTCAGTCGAGCTGACGTTCAAATAACCCGATTCCACAACAAGGAGGTTCAAACCCGCGACTCATAACCATTCGACCGTTGCCATCCCGCCTGAAACTTGACTCTCGTTCTAACCATTTTCCCAGGAGGAAAACGCATGTCTACGAAGAAGAGTAAGTTATGGTTCGCCCTGTCTCTGATGTTGATGGTGTCGTTCGCCCTCTCGGCGTGCGGCCCGACGACCGCTCCGACTGCGGCCCCGGCTCCGACGCAAGCGGCGCAGCCTGCTCAACCCGCCCAGCCTGCCCAACCGGCTCAACCTGCCCAACCGGCGCAGCCCGCCGGAACCGGCAGCGCGCTGGATCGGGCGTTGGCGGGAGAGTTCAAGGGGACGAAGGTCACGGCGACCGGCCCGTTCGTGGATGCCGACGCCCAGAAGTTCGATGCGACGGTCAAGGACTTTGAAGACAAGACCGGCATCGACATTCAGTATCAAGGCTCGAAGGAATTCGAAGCCTCGATCAAGGCCGCGATGGATGCGGGCAACGCGCCCGACATTATCGACTTCCCGCAGCCCGGTCTGCTGGCCGCCTT
>JACRBO010000438.1 GCA_016219235.1 Chloroflexota bacterium | reverse complement strand
GGCTTCTCACTCGTCACTCGTTACTCGTCATGATATGAAGCATGACTCAGCCATCAAGTTCTCTTCGCAACCTCAACGCGCTTGCGTTCAGAAATCTCTGGACACGGAAGACGCGGACGTTTCTCACGGCGCTCGGCATTGTGCTGGGCGTCGCGGTGATCCTCGCCATCAACATCACTAACAACAGCACGCTCGCGTCGATCAACAAAATCTTCGACGAAGCATCCGGCCTGGCCGATCTGGTAATCGTCCCGTCGAGTTACACCGGCACATCGGGCTATCCCGAAGCAACACTGGGGCGCGTGAAGAGCGTCGAGGGTGTGGCCGCGGCCGTGCCGAGTGTGCAGGCCAGCACGCTGCTCGCCTCGGAAGCGCAGGGCTGGGAGTTTACGTGTGGCCTGGGCGGATCGAGCGGCAATCGCCTGTTGTTGTTCGGCATCGATCCGGAACTCGATCAAGAAGCGCGGCAGTACAACCTGATCGCGGGACGCTTTCTCAAACCGGGCGAGCGCAGTTATTCGGCCATCTTCACGCAGGAGTATGCCGGCGAAAAAGGCATCACCGTTGGCAAAGACGTGGACATTCTTTTGCCGACTGGCTCAGCCACATTGCGCTGTGTGGGCATCGTGCGCAAGGACGGGCCGGGCCTGATGAACAGCGGCGCAGTGGCCTTTGTGCCGCTGGAAGTGGTGCAGGAACTCTTCTCACGCGGCGGCGAACTCGATCAGATCGATGTCGTCACGAAAGATGAAATCGGCCATTCGACACAAAACCTGGCGGCGTTGAAACGGGCGCTGCAAGACAGGCTGGGCAATAAATATCTGGTGAACTATCCCGCGCAGCGCGGGCAAGTGGTCACGCAGCAACTCGCCACATATCAACAGGGACTCTCGTTCTTCAGCATGATCGCGCTGTTCGTGGGCGGCTTCCTCATCTACAACGCGTTCACCATGACGATTGTCGAACGCACGCAGGAGATCGGGCTGCTGCGCGCGTTGGGCGTGTCGCGGCGGCAAGTGCTGCGATTGGTGATGATCGAAGCGGGGCTGCTGGGCATCGTCGGTTCGATCCTGGGTGTGTTCTTCGGGCTGATTCTGGCGCAAGGGTTGATCGCCATCATGGGCACGATCACGACGACGGAGATCGTGCTGGTGGAGATTCCGTCTGATGGATTGGCGCAGGCGTTGTTTGTCGGGCTGATCGTCACGTTGACGTCGGCGCTGCTGCCCGCGCTGCGGGCGACGAAGATCAGTCCGCTGGCCGCGCTGCGCATCAAAGGCCGCGATGATCCGGCGGGCGCACCGAAAAAATTAGGCTTTATCGCGGGCGTCGAGGCGGTCGTCGTGGGCATGTTGTTCGTGTACACGATTCCGCTGCGGCAAAGTGTGGTGTTTCAAGTGGGCAGCGTGGCCGTATTCGTGATGCTGCTAGGTGCGACGCTGACCGTGCCCGCCGCCATCGACGTGCTGGAAAAATTCGTGCGGCCCGTCATCGTGCGGGTCTTCGGGCGCGAAGGCGCGATCGGGGCGGGGAACATTCAACGCTCGCGTGGTCGAACTTCGCTAACGGTCGCCGCCTTGATGGTCGGCATCAGCATGGTGATTAGCATCGGCGCGATGAGCCGCTCATTTCAGAACGACATCGACGGCTGGGTGAACACGTCGGTGGGCGGCGATCTGATCGTGCGATCACCCCTCGAAATGCCGATCGATTTCGCAACGCGCCTGGCGTCACTGCCAGGGGTTGCCGCGGTGACGCCGGCGCGTTACTTCGGCACGAAGCGGGCCAGCAACGGCGCGGATGATCTGGCGCTGGTTTATCAAGCGATCGATCCCGACACATACTGGCAGGTGGCCTCGTTTCAGTTCGCGGAGAATCAAGACGAAGTGGACGCGATGAAGCGTGACTTCGCCAATGGCGGATTGTTCGTCTCGACGACGGTGGCCGATAAATACAACTTGAAGCGCGGCGATACACTGGAACTGGAAACGCGGCGCGGGGTGCAGCCGTTTCGGGTGGCGGGCCTCGTCAGCGATTTCACCGGGCAGGGCTTTGTCGTCAGCGGCTCGATCGAAGTGATGCGCCGTTACTTCGGACTCAACGATGTCGATCGGTTTACGCTGAAGTTGTCGCCGGGCGTGGAAGTGGCGGCGGCCAAAAAGTTGATCGAGGATCGCTTTGGCGCGAGCCGCCATCTGCAAGTGGAAACGACCGATTCATTTCGCAACCGCATTCGCGAGTTGACCAATCGGGCCTTCAGTTTGCTGGACGTGCTGGCGTCGATCGGCGTGGTAGTGGCCGCGCTGGGCGTGATCAACACGCTGATGATGAACGTGCTGGAACGACGGCGCGAGATCGGCGCGCTGCGCTCGATCGGCATGACACGCGCGCAGGTCATTCGCATGATCCTGGCCGAGGCAGCCGCGATGGGCGCGATCGGTGCAGCGTTTGGCATCACGTTCGGCGTGCTGCTGTCGCGCGTGTTCGTCGAGGGCATGAAGGTGACGACGGGTTATCGACTTGTATTCTCGCTGCCGCCGCAATCGATTTTGCTGGCGCTGTTCATCGCCTTCGCCGTGTCGCAACTGGCGGCGTTGTATCCGGCGTGGAAGGGATCGAGAGTCAACATTGTTGAGGCGATTAAGCATGAGTGATGAGTGACGAGTGATGAGTGAAAGCCCTCACTCGTCACTTATCACTCGTCATAGTTGGAGGACTTATGAAGGGTAAACAGATTATCGGTATGG
>JACRBO010000092.1 GCA_016219235.1 Chloroflexota bacterium | reverse complement strand
CGTCCGATCGACCCCGGCCAGCAACGAGATCAACATCGTCGTCAGGCCGGACTCGCGCCCCAGAATCTCGATCACAGCCACTTCTTCGCGCGAACCCGCCATCGCCCGGACTTCGTGCACGAAGTGCACACCGCGGCCCAGCGCCGTTGAAAAGCCGAGCGAATAATCGCTGCCGTTGACGGTGTTGTGCACGGTCTTGGGAATGCCGATGACGGGCACACCCTCCCGGCTCAGGCGCGCGGCGTAGCTCAACACCGCCTGATCGCCCAGCACGATCAGCGCCGATAGGCCAATCTTCTCGATGACGCGTTTGATGTGAGCGGTCAGATCGATCGGCTCGTCGCCGCGCAGCTGCGATCGCAGGAAATACGGCACGGTTTGCGGCCGGACAGCCGCCGGGTTCAATCGGCTGGCATGCAAAAACGATCCGGGCTGGCGATCGATGTCACGCACGCGGGATTGGCTCAAGATGATGATTTGTCCGCTGTGCGTATCGGCGTTGTCCGGATCGTAGTTGAGCAGGCCCGACCAGCCCTGGCGGATGCCGACGACATCAAAGCCGTGATCGGTCGCGTTATGAACGAGGGCTTTCAGGCACACGTTCTGGCCGGGGGCATCGCCGCCGCCGGTGAGAATCCCGATGCGTTTCGTCATATGGTCACCTGTGCGAAAAGGGTGGTGGCGATTGGCGTTCAGTCTGAACAACCTCATCCGTGATGATCTTCACCAATTACGCCAGATGTATTGTATCTGCGCCGGGCGGAGAGTCATCAGTATTTAGACTGAGTTCATAGCGGGGAAATCGGCGGAGGCGCAGCTGAACGGGCGAGGCCGGGACCGTGATCAGGCGCAGGGGTTGAGCCGCCCCAAGCCAACGCAGGCCTCCAGTCCGCGATAAGTTCGTTTGACACAGGGCGGTTTCAAACCTAAGATCAAGCATCGACGATCTGCGGGGGCCGATCACAGCACACACATGAGGCTCAGCGTGACTTCAACTCCGCACCATCCTCGACGTAACCGTAGGTCACTGCTTGTCGTTGCGTTGTTCGCACTTGGCGGGCTGATCCTGGTCTTCGATTGGACCGTCGCCGCCGGACAAACCCCCGAACCAACGCCCACGCGCGATCGATTGGCGACGCCCGTTTTGCCGCCCTCGCCGCAGCCCGCCGACTATGGCCGACAAGTCTACTATCTCAATTGCATGCCGTGCCACGGCGATGTGGGCCAGGGCCTAACGGACGAATGGCGCGACGTGTGGGAAGAAGATCACCGCGATTGTTGGGCCAGCGGCTGCCACGGCGGGCGCGCGGGCGATGAGGGTTTTCCGGTGCCGCGCACCGTTCCCGCCGTCATCGGTGCGCCGCCGATTCTGGGGGAGTTCAAAACCATTGCTGAACTGTACGACTATCTGCGATCGACGCATCCGCCGCAGCGGCCCGGCGCGCTGAGTGAAGCGGATTATCACAATGTGACGGCGCTGCTGTGGGAGGCGAGCGGCCGATCAACTCCGAAGAGCCATCAACCTGCGCCGAATCCCGCACTGCCGATTGGCTTTGGCTTACTCGTGATCGTGTTGATCGTGCGTTTTGCAATCAAACGTCGCGGGCGATCGGCAGCGTAAACCAGAACGTACTGCCCGCGCCCGATTGGCTGTCCACCCCGATCGCGCCGCCCATCGCCTCGATCAGGCTCTTCGTGATCGCCAGGCCCAATCCACTGCCGCCGCTCGATCGGGCGCGGGATCGATCGCCGCGATAAAACCGATCGAAGACATGCGGCAAATCTTCAGGCGGAATGCCCTCGCCGGAATCGATTACGCTGACGCGCACGCGATCAGTCGTGGTCGTCACTTCGACCGCAATCGAGCCGCCCGTCAACGTATGCCGCAGCGCATTGCCCACCAGGTTGCGCACCACCTGCCCCACCCGATCGGCATCGACCTGCACCGGCGGCAGTTGATCGGGAAATCGCGCGGTCAGCGTGATCGCCTGCGTTTCCGCCGCCGCACCGAAGTTGCCCGCCGTCGCTTCGATCAGCGGACGCAGATCGATCGGCAGCGTGTTCAACTTCAATTGCTTCGCTTCAGCCAGAGCGAGTTCGCGCAAGTCATCGACTAATCTTTGCAGCAGGCGCGTCTCATCATACAACGTGGCGATCTCTTCACGCTCCAACGGATACACGCCGTCGAGGATGGCGCGCAAGTTGCCCTGAATCACGGTCAGTGGCGTGCGGAGTTCGTGTGCGACATCGGCCATCAGGTTGCGGCGCAGCACCTCGGCCTGTTGCAGCGAGTCGGCCATGTCGTTGAAGGCGGTCGCCACATCGGCCATTTCCTGTGTGCCGTCGACGGCCACGCGCTGATCCCACTGATGCGCGGCGAAGGCGCGCGCTGCGCCCGACAACTTCGACAAGGGGGCGGCCAGCGTGCGGCTCATCAACAACCCGATGGCGATACCCAACCCCGCCGCAATGAGCGCCGCGAGAATCAGCGTACCGCGCAGTTGATCGAGGAAGTTCTGCTCGTTGGGCGAGAGCGTGCCGCGCCCCTGTGCGCCCAGCAGCAGATAGCCAGTGATTTGATTGTTCGTCGTGATGGGCAGCGTGGTCGCCAATTCGGCCGCCGAAAACGACGTGCCGACGCGCTCGTTGCGCTCGTCGTAGATCACCAGCCCGTTCGCATCAGCCAGCAATAACGGCGGACGACCGCGTCCGCCGCTGCCACTCCCGCTGCCGCCGTCTTGATGGACACTTTCATTCGGCGAGAAATTCGCCAGGATCAATTCGGCCCCGGTCCAACTGCCCGCGCGTTGATAGTAACTCGACAGATCGGTGAGCAGGCCGCTCTGCGCCAGCGTGTCGCGGCGATTGAGATATTCGCGGAACTGATTGTCGGCGCTGGTCGTGGCGAGGACAGCCACTACCGCCGCGCTGATCAACGCGACGAAGATGAAGGCAAGTGTGAGGCGGACCCAGAGGCGATTCATGATGAGTGATGAGT
>JACRBO010000091.1 GCA_016219235.1 Chloroflexota bacterium | reverse complement strand
GTCAAACCTAGCAGTAACAATGTCAATCGATCTAGCAATCTCGAACGCGCATGGGTGCGGTCCATTGGGTATCCCCTAACTTTATTGACCGGCTAATCGTTCTACTTTTGCGGCCGCTCGCAAGCCACTTAACCACTGCTCGACGGCTTGCTGCTGGAGTTTCAGCATCTGATCAGCGTCCGGCTGGCGATTGGCATCGCGCTCCAGCACTTGCACGACGTGGAAACCGAAGGTGCTTTGAATCACGCCGCTAATCTGCCCGGGCTGCAAACTGAAGGCCGCATCTTCCACTTCTTTAGAGATCAAGAGGCCGCGCGGAAACCAACCCAGATCGCCGCCACCGTCTTTGGTCGTTGTATCCTGCGACGACTGCTGCGCGACCTGCCCGAAGTCTGCGCCGGCAGTGATCTGCGCCAGCAGCGCTTCAGCCGTCGCAGCTGAATCCACCAGGATATGGCGCGCATGAATCTGATCGGATTGAGCGCCCAGACTGGCAATCACCCGATCGCGCATCAAGTTGTTCAGCATCTGCGTGCGCTGCAGTGTGCGGGCATCGTCCAGCGTCTGGCCGCTCAACTGCAGAGTCTGCTCGAAAGCCGCCTGCCCGCCAGCCGAATCAGCCAGCTGCTGCATGGCCGTGTTCAAGTCGGCATCGGACACGCCCACGCCCTGCTTCGCCGCTTCCTGCGCAATCAACGCATCATCGATCAAGTTATCCAGAATCAACTGGCTCATCTGTGCCAGCTGGGCTTGACCTTCGGGCGAATTGGTGTTCAGTCCCTGCTGAATCAACGCCGCCTTGAACTGGTCAAATTGCTGCTGATACAGGCTCATCGGAATCGCCTGGCCGTTGACAATCGCGGCGGCGCCGCTTGCAGGCTGGGCCGGTTGGGGTTGAGCCGGCTGCGAATTAGCCGGGGCTTGCGGTTGAGCATCTGCCGGTTGCGCGGGCGGCAAGGTCACGGTTGGCACGACCGCCGGATTACCGGGCGCAACAGGCTGAACCGGCGCGTTGCCATCGCACGCAGCCAACAACGCCGCCAGACCAATTGCAAGGACAACCGACCACCGCTTGGCTCGAATGACTTGGTTAATCAAAGACATACCTCCATCCTCAATCTGCGCACTATCAACTTTATGATCGACCTTGCCCGATCGTGCGTGTATTATACTAAGCCCATATCAAGAATGCAACCAAACAGGTCAAAGGATAGTCGATCAATCGGCGGTTCACCATTGCCCGATCGGTTTGCGGCGCCTCTCCGTCTCGTGTAGAATGAGCGCGACGCATTCATCCAGTGCCTCCAACATCCAACGTCCAACGTCCAACATCCAACATCCAACATCCAACATCCAACATCCAACATCCAAATTCGAGAGAGAACCCATGGAACAATTTGTCATACAAGGTGGCCGGCCGTTGAGCGGCACAGTCACCCCCAGCGGCAACAAAAACGCCGCCCTGCCCCTGATTGCCGCCACGCTCCTCACCGATCAACCCGTCATCTTGCGCAACTTGCCCCGCATCCGCGACGTGCACACGATGATGAAGCTGGTCGCCGATCTGGGCGTGACGATCACCGAGCTCGATCGGCACACGTTTCAATTTCAGGCGTGCGATCTGCACAAGACCCGGCTCGATCCCGATCTGTGCCGCGACATTCGCGCCTCGATCTTGCTGGCCGGCCCGTTGTTGGCGCGGCTCAAGTCGATCGAATTGCCGCCGCCCGGCGGCGATGTCATCGGCCGGCGGCGCGTGGATACGCACTTCCTGGCCTTCCACAAACTCGGCGCAGAGATTCACATCAATGGCGAGTTTCGCGTGGCGGCCGAACGCCTGACAGGCGCTGATATATTGCTGGATGAAGCCAGTGTGACCGGCACCGAGAACGCCATCATGGCGGCGGTGCTGGCGCATGGCACGACGATTTTCCGCAACGCGGCTTCCGAGCCGCACGTACAAGAGTTATGCCAGCTGCTCAATTTGATGGGTGCGCGCATCAGCGGCATCGGATCGAACACGTTGACGATCGAGGGCGTCACCGATCTGCGTGGCGCGGATTTCACCATCGGGCCGGATTACCTTGAAATCGGTTCGTTTATCGGGCTGGCGGCGATTACAGGCGGCGAGATCCTGATCAAGAACGCTGCGCCACAGCATCTGGGCATGGCCCGGCTGGTTTTCGAGCGGCTAGGCGTGAGGTTTGAAGCCAGGGGTGAGGACGTGTTTGTGCCGCGCGGCCAATCGTTGACGGTGGTGCCCGACCTGGGCGGCGCCATCCCCAAGATCGACGATGCGCCGTGGCCCGCGTTCCCCGCCGATATGATGAGCACCGCCATCGTCGTGGCGACGCAGGCGGCCGGGTCGGTGCTGATTCACGAGAAGATGTTTGAAAGCCGCCTGTACTTTGTGGACAAGCTCATCGGCATGGGGGCGCGCATTGTATTGTGCGATCCGCACCGCTGCATCGTGCAAGGACCCGGTTGGCTGCACGGCGAACTGCTGGAAAGTCCGGACATTCGCGCGGGCATGGCGCTGGTCTCCGCCGCATTGTGCGCGCAGGGCCAGAGCGTCATCCGTAACATCGGTCAGATCGATCGGGGCTACGAGCAGATCGAGGAGAAGTTGCAAGCGCTGGGGGCCAACATCGTGCGCGAGCGAAACGACCGGAGTTAGTTGACGAGAAGTCACACGTCAGTTATAATTCGCGTCCGCTTCTAGTGACGCGATCAGCATGTCCGGCGCAATCTGGCCGGACATACTTTTGTGATATAACCATTCTTGAGGAGAAGCATCATGACTGTTCGAACGTTCCAGCCTCGCAAGCGCCG
>JACRBO010000090.1 GCA_016219235.1 Chloroflexota bacterium | reverse complement strand
CGTCTCGGCGGCCGTGCGGGCCACGTCGTCCCGATCGAGTTTTACGCCGACCGTGCGCAAGACTTCGTACAGGGTGGTCTGTTGTTTGGCCAGCCGGCGTTGAAGATCAAAGGTGCGGGCATTGCGCACCGCCAGCGCCATTTGATCGGCGGAGGCTTGCATCAACTGCAGGTGCGCCTCGGTAAAGTGGCCGCGCTCGGCGTGCATCAAGATGAGTGCGCCTAACAAGACCTGACCGCTGAGGATGGGCACGGCCAGCGCCGACCGGGTTGGAATCTGCTCGCCATCCAGCGTCAGCCATCGTTCGTCTATCTCGGTATCAATGACCAGACCGGGTCGGCGATTCCGTGCCACCCAGCCGACGAGGCCCTGGCTCATCACTCGGCCGATCAACGCTCGCCGCAAATCGATGGGATCTTTGTCCCGCACTGAAGCTGTATGGGTGACGGCGCCATCCGCATCAAACAAAAACAGGCTGCCCCGGACTGCCTGGGTGAGACCCACGCTGACCCGCAGTACATTGCGCAATGTATCGTCTAGATCAGGCTTTTCGCTGGTGGTGCGGGCCACGGCCACCAGATTTTCGAACATCTGCTTTTGCAAGCGCAGTTCTTGATCGGCCCGTTCCCGCTGCGTGGTGTCGCGCAAAATCACCGTGAAGAAGTCCTGGCCGTCGACGGTCACGCGCGAGATCGAGGCCTCCGTCGGGAATTCCTCGCCGTCACTGCGCAGCGCCATGACGTGCCCGGCCCCCATGGTGCGCGTGGTCACGCCGGTTTGTGCAAACGCCCGAATGTGCGTGGCGTGCCGTGCGCGGGCGTAGTCCGGCACAAAGCGCTCGACGGTTTGACCGAGCACATCGGCCATGCGGCACTTAAACATGCGCTCGGCCCCGGCATTGAACATGACGATCCGCTGATCGGCATCCAGGGTGATGATGGCATCCTGGGCGGTGTCGATAATGCCCGACAATTGGGCCTGGCTGCGGCGCAGCGCCTCTTCCGCACGGCGGCGGGCGGTCACATCGCGCAGCACAATCAAACGCCCGGCCGGCTTCCCGCCGGTTGGCCCTGGCCGATCGGTCAACGGTGAGATGCGCAGTTCATAGCGCCGATCGTTCAGGGCGAATTCGCCTTGGCCGGCCAACTGATCGCGGTATTGATCAAACATCTCACGATACTCGCCCAGGATCGCGTAAATGGATTGACCGATCAAGTTGGCGGGGGGCGCGCCCAGCAGGCGCTGCGCGGCCGGATTGCAGTCGATGATGTGATCGCGCGTATCCAACACCAGCATGCCGTCCGGCATATTTTCGATGACGGCCGTGCGGGCGATGGGAGCCAGATCGATCAATCGGAAACGGAACAGCACCGCGCCCAACATCAGGCAGCTCATCACCAACGCCAGCGGGGTCAAATCGAAATACGGTATCAGCGAGAAGGTAAACATCGACGCGAGGTTGACACCCAACGGTACGACGACGGCGATGATGAGAATGGTAACCTGACTGCGATAGAAGCGGGAGGCGGCCATTAAAGCCTGGACCATGATGAGCGTGCCCCAGCCGATGAGCGCCGTCGACGTCAGCGCAAACAGCCACATCATGGGCGCATAATCCACGGCCAGCACCAGTGCGCCGTCCACCGTGAGCAGCCGGGCATTGGTCCACAACAATTGATGGTTGACGTTGGTCAACGCCAGCCCGGCCGTCAGGATCGGCACAACCATCATGAGCACCGATACGCGCCACGTCAGGCGAGGCCGCAGATCGGCGTAAGTGAAGGCGAAAACAAACCAGGCCAGCGGCACGCTGACGATGCCCAGATATTTGACGCCGGCCCAAAACGTTTTAGTAGCCAGATCGGCGCCGGCCAGTTCGAGGGTATAACACAATGACCAGACCGCCGCAGCCATCATCAACGCGCCCAGTGCGGGCGCGCCCCGGACGCGATGATGCCACCACGTATACGGCGTGATGGCAGCCGCGATCAATGTCGCAATGAGTGAGGGCCACAGATAAGGCGTGTCTTGAAAGTGCATGACCGTCGTCCGAGGCACAATTATACTCACATCGGTTGAGGTTGCACAGTGCCCCAAACCGCCAGCCAACCGGTCGGCGAATTAGCGAGTGAGCGAGTCAGCGGACTGTTAGGCGGATTCGCCATTCGCTGATTTGTTACCTTGTCGCGCGCGCCCAAGTCGGCTATAATTCAACTATTGACCGAGCACCACCGACACCTCGGCTTGCTGTATGGCCGGGGTGTCTTATTGCCACAGACTTGAGGGAAGTGAATGAGCACCATTCGTGAGGATATTCGCAACATCGCCATCATCGCGCACGTCGATCATGGCAAGACCACGCTGGTCGACGCCATGCTGAAGCAAAGTCACATCTTCCGCGACAATCAGGTGGTGATCGAGCGCGTGATGGACAGCAACGACCTGGAGCGCGAGCGCGGCATCACCATTCTCGCCAAGAACACGGCCGTCACCTATAAAGGCCACAAGATCAACATCGTCGATACGCCCGGCCACGCCGACTTCGGCGGCGAAGTCGAGCGCGTCATGAACATGGTGGACGGCGTGCTGCTGCTGGTGGACGCCGTCGATGGGCCGATGCCGCAAACCCGCTTCGTGCTGCGCAAAGCGCTGGAGATGGGCCACAAAGCGATCGTGGTCATCAACAAAGTCGATCGGCCCAACGCCCGCTTGAACCACGTGGCGAACGCGACCTTCGATCTATTCATCGATCTGGGCGCAAGCGACGATCAGGCTGAATTTCCGATGGTGTACACCAACGCCATCCTGGGTCACGCGACGCTGCTGCCGGGCGCAGAAGGCGAAGACTTGCAGCCGCTGTTCGATACGATCGTGTCGTATCTGCCCGCGCCGGAGATCGAGCCGGAAGCGCCTACGCAAATGCTGGTCAGCACACTGGCCTACGATGATTACAAAGGCCGCATCGCGATTGGGCGCTTGTTTGCCGGCAAAGTCCGTCGGGCGCAAGAGGTCGTGCGCATCGCCACCGATGGGACGATCTCGGCTGGCAAGATTGCGCAGGTATTTGTGCATCAAGGCCTGCAGCGCATCGAGGTGGAAGAGGCCGACGCAGGTGAAATCGTCGCGGTGACGGGCCTGCCCGAAATCTTCATCGGCGAGACGATTGCCGATCCGAACGAACCAAAGGCCCTGCCGCCGATCCGCGTGGAGGAGCCGACGGTGCGCATGACGTTCGGCGTCAACACCAGCCCACTCAGCGGCAAAGAAGGCACGTGGAGCACGTCGCGTAAGTTGCGCGAGCGCCTGCTCAAAGAACTGGAATCAAACGTGTCGCTGCGCGTGGAAGAAACCCCGCAGCCCGATGTCTTCATCGTGTCCGGACGCGGCGAACTGCACCTGGCGATCTTGATCGAGACAATGCGGCGCGAAGGCTACGAATTTGAAGTGGCCAAGCCGGAAGTGATCTATCACGAGAAAGACGGCCAGACGCTGGAACCGTTCGAGGATTGTTACATCGAAGTAGCCGAACCCTACATGGGCGCAGTGGTCGAAATGCTGGGCGCGCGACGCGGCCTGATGACGGATATGCGCCACGGCGACGATGGCACAATCTATTTGCAATATACGGTACCCACCCGCGGCTTGCTCGGCTTCCGATCGGATTTCCTGACGATCACGCGCGGCACGGGCGTTATCCACGCGCTGTTCTACGGCTATCATCCGCTGGCGGGCGAGATGACCAATCGCGATCACGGTTCACTGGTCGCCTGGGAATCCGGCCCCACGTCCAGCTATGGCTTGAAGAACGCGGAAGATCGCGGCAACCTATTCGTCGGGCCGGGCGTCGAGGTGTATGAAGGCATGGTGGTGGGCCAACACATCCGCGATACCGATCTGACCGTGAACGTATGCAAGAAGAAGCACCTGACCAATGTGCGCTCGTCCACGTCCGACATTGCCGTGCGGCTGACGCCGCCGCGCAACATGAGCCTGGACGACTGCATCGAATACCTGAGCGCGGACGAACTGCTGGAAGTAACGCCGCAAAGTTTGCGTATTCGCAAGCGCGTGCTCAACACGGATGATCGCCGCAAGTTGGCGCGCCGTGAAGACAAGGATCGGGAAGAGGCGGAGTAGGGCCGCGCCGCCAACACAGGCAGCTGCCTCTCGCATTCCCCGGCCAGAGATGACCGGGGAATGTTTGTTTTGGCAAGAAATGTCATATTTTGCGCGACCTTGCATGCTAGACTGAGGCTGGAAGTTTCCATCTCAGTTTAATCATGTAAGGAGACGCAATGAAACTGTCACACCGTATCCATCGCTTGTTATTTGCCTTAGCGATTATTGTCCTCGCCAGCGCAGGCGTACTTGGCTCAGGCCATGCACCATTCGTGGCCGCGCAGGATGCGCCAACCACGCCCGACACACCAGACGCGCCCAACACCCCCGACATCGATTTGCCGCTGCCCAACGTCATCGTCAACACCACCGACTTGACGGTGGCGATTGACGGGAAGTGCGATCTGTGGGAGGCGCTGCAAGCGGTCTTTCAGGCCAACTACGGCCTGTCACCCACCTATCACGAATGCACGGCCAAGACAACGGGCATGAACGTCATCGCCTTCAGCGTCATCGGCGGCACGATCACCGTACCGACGTCCGGCACGTACTCCGATCTGCCCTTCGTGCACGGCGAGACGGTGATCCTCGGCCCGATCACCATCGCGGGCAGCGGCACATCCGCCGATACGCACCTGCTGCGCACCGCCCCCGGCGCAAAATTGACGGTGGTGGCCGTGGTACTGAAGAACGGTCACACCAGTGGAGCAGGCCCGGCGATCTATTCCGACAACGGCGCGACCGTCAACGTCATCGCTTCGTTCCTGATCGGCAACACCGCCGATGATGATGGCGGCGCGATCTACTCGAACGGCGATCTCAACTTGATGGGCACGTCGTTCATCAACAACCAGACCGGCAGTGCGCCGGGCCGCGGCGGCGCCGTGTACATGACGGGCTACGGCTCGTTCAAGAGTCAGGCATCCACCTTCACCGGTAATCAAGCGGCGTCCGGCGGCGCAATTTATCTGGAAAAGCCCGGCGGCGAAAGCAGCATCAGCGAGTCGATCTTCACCGCGAATAACGTCAGCGCCGATGCCAACGGCTTTGGCGGCGGCGCAGTCTATAACGCCAGCACCGGCGGCACACTGGAGATCAATCGCACGGCCTTCAATGCCAACTACAGCACGCAGGGCGCAGGCGGCGCGCTCGTGAACAAGATCAACGCCACGACGTATATCAGCAATACGCTGTTCGATGCGAATATCGCCGGCGATAGCACACATGCGCGGAATGGCGGCGGCATCTACAATCAAGGCCCGTTGTCGAT
Source organism: Chloroflexota bacterium (assembly GCA_016219235.1). The sequence goes on along the minus strand of JACRBO010000090.1, from coordinate 3,275 downwards.
CGTGAAAAGCACCTTCGTGCTTAATGTCGCCGAGGGTGGCAGTGGCGGCGGGTTGATGGCCGAATCGAACGGCCACGTCATGATCGGCAACTCGACCTTCTTCGGCAACATCGCCGACGGTCAGGGTGGCGCGCTGTACGGCACGGCCAGCAGCGTCATCGCGATTCGCAATAGCACGCTCTCGGCCAACAACGCCGGCACCACCGGCGACATCCTCTATCTGGGCGGCACGGCGCAAGCGCAGATCGGCAACACGATCTTTGACGGCAGCCTGACGCCGCACCCCAACTGCGCGGGTAACGTTGTGACATCGCTTGGCCACAACATCGATACGGGATCGACCTGCGGCACCAATCTGGGCCTCGACGATATGCCGCTGACCAATCCATTGTTGGGCGCGCTGAGCTTCAACGGCGGATCGCTGCCGGTGCTGACGACGCAAGTTCCCTCGTATGCCAGCCCCGCGATCGATCACGGTGACGCGACGATCTGCGCGCATCCCAGCGTGGACAACGAAGACGAGACCGGCTCGCAGCGACCGAAGAACGGCAGCGGCACCGGCGTCGGCGCGTGCGACATCGGCGCGGTGGAAGTGGACGAGCGCAAGCCCGCCTTTGATGCGGAGCCTATGCCGCCCGGACCGATCAACTTCGGCAGCGTGGAAGTCAATCACACGTTGACCACCACCCTCACCGTTCACAACGCGGGTAACTACACGCTGACGCTGAGCAATCTGGCCTTCGTCGATGCTGCGCACTTCGGGGCGGTCACCGCTTTCCCGATCGCGATTGGCGCGAACCAGACGAAGGCGCTCGTGTTGTCGTGCACGCCGACGAACGTCAATCAAGTGTCGACGAGTCTGTCTTTCAACACCGCCGATCCCGATCGGATCAGCGTGGCCTACACGTTGATCTGCAATGGCACGCCCGCGCCCGCCCCATCGTTCACCGCCGTTCCGGTCGCGCCGGGGCCGATCGAGTTTGGCGAAGTCACGATCGGGGAGATGGTGACGCAGACGATCACGATCAAGAATAACGGCACAGCCAACCTCACCATCAACCCGACCGGCTTCACCAGCGACGGCGGCAACTTCGCGCATACCCTCTCGGCCACGACGATCACGCCGGGCGCATCGGATCAGTTCGCGGTGCGCTGCCAGCCCAACAAAGTGGGGCAGCTGGTCGGCAAGTTGACGTTCCAAACCAATGACACGTCGCAGAACCAGGTGAGTTACAACTTGAACTGCGCGGGGGTGCCCCCGCAAGCGACGTATCTGGTCAACACCCAGAACCTCAAGAACCCGTTTCTACCCACCGACATCTCCAATCTGTTCGGCGTGACCACCAGCCCCGACGGCCTGAATGCCTACGTCAATGGCAACACCGCCAGCGGCGGAGAAGTCGTCGTGCTGGAGAAACAGGCGTCGGGTTTCTTCGCCAACAGTTATCTCTGGACCTCGCAAGTCACCAATGATTCGTTGACTAACCCGCATGAAATGAAGGTCAGCCCGGACGGCCAGTATGTGCTCGTGACGGGCGGCGCCGATAACGCGCTGGGGGTCTATGCCCGCGACGGCGGCAACGGCAACCTGACGCATCTGCTGACGTGGACCAACGTCGGCGGCCTGAACAATCCGTATGGTGTGGCCTTCAGCCCGGATAGCCAATTCGCTTACGTCACCAACTTTAGTGGCAATTCGATCTCCATCCTCAAGCACATCAGCAACGGTTACTTTTTCACGGGTGAGATTTCGGCCACGACGATGACGACGCACACGCTGCAAAATCCGGCCGGTATCGTCGTCAGCCCGGATGGCAAACACGTGTATGTCTCCGTGCACACGGCTACCGCTTCGCAAGGCACACTGGCCGTCTATCGCCGCGATGTCGCCACCGGCGCGCTCACGCCGATCCAGACGCGCTATCAGGGTGATAATCAGGACAATCCGGGCTGCATTTTCTGTTTCCCGGTGAATGGTCTGGCTTCTACCTATCAGCTCGCCATCAGCCCTGACGGCGGCAACGTCTACGTCACCAGCTGGTATAACCATGCCGTCGCCAACTTCCGCCGCGATTCCGCCACCGGGCTGGTACGCTATTATGGCAGCCTGTCCAATAGCAGCCTCGGCGGCAGCGGCCTGACCAATGCCTTTGGCGTAGCCGTCAGCCCCGATAACAAACACGTCTACGTCACCAGCTACAGCGACGACGCGCTGGTAATGTTCGACCGCGAGACAGATCACGGCTATCTGACCTTCCGCGAGATGTACCAGCGCGATGCGGGCAGCGGCACGCCGGCCCTGAACAGCGCATTCCAGACGGCCGTCAGCAGCGACGGCGGATATGTGTTTGCCGCAGGCCAGTTGGATAATGCTGTCGCCGTCTTCCGCATCGCTAATCCGCTGCCGACGATGTTCAGCCTGCAGCCCGCCTCAGTAGCGCAAGGCAGCGGCGATTTCACCCTCGTCGTCATAGGCTCGGGCTTCGTCGATGGCGCGGGCCTGTGGTGGGACGGCACGCATCCGGCAGACACCTTCATCAACAGCAGCGAGATGCGCGCCACCATTCCGGCGTCTTATCTGACCAGCGCGGGCAATCACACGATCAAGATTCACAATCCCTTGCCGGGCGGCGGCGATTCTTACAACACGTTGACTTTCCAGGTAACGGCGGTGGCGGCTCCGCCCGTACCCTCGATCGATCATCTCAACCCGGCGGGCGTCATCGCGGGCGCGTCGGGCATACAAGTGGATGTGTACGGCTCCAACTTCAAGTCGTCCGGCACGACGGTTACGGCCAACGGCAGCGGGGTGGTTCGCACTTTCATCGACAGCACGCACCTGCGCATCACATCGTTCAATGCCAACACCTTTGCGCAACCGGGCACGGTCAACATTCAGGTCAACAACAATGGGGTGCAGTCCAACATCGTGGGCCTGAACGTGGCCGCGCCGGGGCAAAATCCCGTGCCGTCGATCACGTCACTCAGCCCGGACTGGGTGTGGTCGCTGGGCGCGGCCAGCCCCGATTTCACGCTGATCGTCAACGGCACCAACTTCGTCGATGGCGCGATCGTACAGTGGAACGGCGAAGATCGACCAACCAAGTTCATCAGCAAGACGAAGTTGCAGGCGACGATCTCAGGTTCCGATCAACTTGATCCGGCCAACAACAGCCTCATGGTCAAGAATCCCACGCCGGGCGGCGGCGACAGCAACGTGCTGACGTTCATCGTGCGGCCGCTGTTCCAGTTGTTTATTTCGTTCGTGAGAGGTT
>JACRBO010000437.1 GCA_016219235.1 Chloroflexota bacterium | reverse complement strand
GGCCGATGAACCTGCGCCCGCGATGGTGATGGGTCCGAGGATCACGGTCTCGCCGTGGACGAAGGGCAGGTCGGAGTACGAGCCGGACGCCGGAACGGTGATCGTGCCGCCGATGACGCTGAAGGCGATGATGTTCATCCCGCCGACTTTGGCCGTGCATTCGTGATACGTGGGTGACAGGCCGTAATTGGCCTGAAAGACCGCTTGCAGCGCCTCCCACAAATCGCACTTGCCGTCAATCGCTGCCGTCAAGTCGGTGGTGTTGACGATGACGTTGGGCAGCGGCAAGTCAATGTCGGGTACGTTGGGCGTATCGGGCGTGGTCGGGCCGCTTTGCGCGGCCGGCGCATCTTGCGCGACGGCGAGATGTACACGGCCTGTTCCAAATACGCCCGCGCAAACGAGGGCGATGAGGGCAATAACAAATAACACTCGACGGGTGCGGCGTGACAGATTCATGGCGTCTCCTTGCATGGTTAGTCTGTGATGGAAATTTGCAGCCTCAGTCTAGCATGCCAGGCGGCGCAAAATATGACATTTCTTTCCAAAATAAAAAATCCCCTCGGCCCATTCAGGCCGGGGGATGTTAGAGACAGATGTCAAACGTGTCATTCCGAAGAAGCACTCCTGAGCGAACGAAGGATTGCGACTGAGGAATCTCTCAGCTCGCCAGGTCAGCAATTCTCAATATGGCTTGTAAAGAGCGGAGCCAGGCGTCCCCAGACGCCGATTTGTGCGCGAGCCGCACGTGGGCGTGCTTGCTCCTCGGTCAATTTGAGAATTGCCGATCCGTTTCAAACCGCCTCGTCCGACAGCCGCGCCACACCGTGCCCGCCAAAACGCTGCCGCATCACGGCCAGCAACTTGGCCGCGTAACTATCCTCTTGCCGCGATGCCAGCCGCATGATCAACGACAGCGTGATCACGGGCGTGGGCACATCCAGATCGATCGCGTCGGCGATGGTCCAGCGGCCCTCGCCGGAGTCCGGCACGTAACCGCGCACCCCCGCCATCTCGCTATCGTCGTGCAGCGCCGCCGCCGACAGTTCCAGCAGCCACGATCGCACCACGCTGCCGTGCTTCCACAGTTCAGCCACTTGCGCCACGTTGCGAATCAGATCGGTCTTGGAATGCAGGATTTCAAAGCCCTCGGCGTAAGCCTGCATCAAACCGTATTCGATGCCGTTGTGAACCATCTTGGCGTAATGCCCCGCGCCGTGCGGCCCCACATGTCCCCAGCCGCGATCGGGCGCGGGCGCGAGGGCCTCAAAGATCGATCGGTGCTGCGCGACGACTGTGTCTTCGCCGCCGATCATCAGGCAGTAGCCTTCGGTCAGGCCCCAGATGCCGCCGCTGGTGCCGATGTCCAGAAAATGCAGCCCGTGCTGCGCCAGTTGATCGGCGTGCCGGATCGAGTCTTTGTAATTGCTGTTGCCGCCGTCGATGAGCGTGTCGCCGGGTTGGAGCAGGGGCGTCAACGCGGCGATGAGTTGTTCGGTCGCATCGCCCGCCGGAACCATCAACCAGATCGAGCGCGGCGGCGTCAACGCCTGAACTAATTCGGCCAGCGAATGTGCCCCGATCGCGCCGGCCGTTTGCGCGGCCTGTATCGCCGCCTCGTTTGCATCGTACGCGGCCACGCTGTGCCCGTGCCGCATCAAACGCGTGGCGATGTTCAAGCCCATCTTGCCCAGACCAATCAAGCCTATCTGCATTGCCTCAACTCCTTGAGTGGCATGTGTTGGTTGAAATTATACAGCACGACATGGCCGATCGTCCCGCGCGTCGATAACGGATGGCGTTTGCGTCAGAGTGGCTGAAGTATAATCGCATAATCGACGGTGACTTTCTTCAAGCGAGGTGGTGTATGCTGACCTTTCTACTGGCCTTTGTGAGTCTGGCGCGTTTGTTTCGCACGCTGTTCCGGCAGCCGGAGTCGCGGGCGCTGTTGTTCATGGCCGTTGCGGTGATCGGTCTGGGCACGCTGTTTTATCACAACGTGGAAGGCTGGCGCTGGCTGGATGCGTTGTACTTCTGCGTCGTCACGCTGGTCACGATCGGCTACGGCGACTTCACACCCAAAACCGATGCGGGCAAGTTGTTTACCATCGTCTACATCATCATCGGGCTGGGCATTCTCAGCGGCTTCATCGCCGTGGTGGGTGAGACGGTCGTCAGGCAGCGGCGGTTGTTGCCGGGCAGACGCACATCGGCGCGGGATGTTGAAGGCGCGCAAAAGTGAGCCGGGTTAGTTCGGCGTCAAAACTTGAGAGGATTCTTGACTCATCCATTGACAGCCGTAAACTCGGCGCGTATAATCGGCGGCATGGTGCAAACACGGTTGCATTTCTCAACCATATGCAAAATCAACGTCAAGCCCGCGCTCAGCGCATGTGGATTGGCGCTGTGGGCTTTGCCGCCTGT
>JACRBO010000436.1 GCA_016219235.1 Chloroflexota bacterium | reverse complement strand
GGGTTTGTGTTGCAGCGCGAGGCGAATGCCCTCTTCGCCGTCGCGCGCTACGCAGGGTACGTACCGGTTGGGCTTGAGTACGTACTCCACGCAGAAGTCGCGCGTCGGCTTGGAGTCGTCGACGACGAGAATGGTTTCACCGGACATAGGGTTCTAATGAAGTGCTGCGTACTGCGTAATTTGCCTTACGCACTTGTAGGGCGGATTTCCATATCCGCCAGTATGTGGCGCGTACAGAAACGCGCCCTACTGCGCAGTGTCAGAGCGTAAGTCAGTTGGTCGATTACGCAGTACACTTTACGCATTACGACTGGTTTGCTGGCGGTTTGTATTATACCTTATGCCGGTTGTGCGATGCTTTCCAGTTTTAGGGAAATGGCGCGTGAGGCTGAATCACTGCTCATGCTGATGCCATAGATCGTGTCGGCCGCCTCGATGGTGCCGCGATTGTGCGTGATGATGACGAACTGGGTGTCCGCGCTGAGCAGCTTCAGTGCATCGCGGAAACGGCCCACGTTGGCTTCGTCCAGCGCCGCATCCGTTTCGTCGAGGATGCAGAAGGGCGGCGGTTTAACCTTGAGGATGGCAAACATCAAAGCCGCCGCGGTGAGTGAGCGTTCGCCGCCCGATAGTAATGCCAGTCCCTGCTGTTTCTTGCCGGGCGGACGGGCGTTGACCTCGATGCCCGCCTGGCCGATGTTGTCGGGATCGGTCAGCACCAGTTTGGCCGAGCCGCCGCCGAACAACATCTGGAAGGTGCCCTTGAATTCTTCGGCAATGGCGTTGAAGGTTTCGCGGAAAGAGATTTGCATCAACTCGTCCAGTTCCACGATCACTTGCTGCAACTGCAAGATCGCTTCTTCCAGATCGGACGATTGCTGCGTCAGGAACTCGAAGCGCTGGCGCGTCTCTTCGTATTCGGCCTGCGCTTCGGGATTGATTGGTCCGAGGCGGCGAATCTGTGCCTTCATACGCTGCAAATCCTGCTCCATGCCTTCAGGCAATTCGTCCACCGTGGGCAGTTCCGACACGATGGGCGTGAGCGGCAGCGGCTGCGGCCCGGATAGATCGGCCATTTCCAACTGCACCAGGCCCAACTCTTCGTCGATGCGCGAGTGCAGGTGATTGAGTTCTTCTTCCTTGCGCGTTACATCGATCACAGCTTGATTGTAGAGCGATTCGAGTTCGCTCAGGCGTTGGCGCGCGGCGCGTTCGTCGGTTGCTAATCGATTCTGCTCGGCTTCCAGATCGCGCAGCGCGGCTTCGGCCGGGTCGATTTGCGTCTGGAGCGCGGCCAGATTCTCAGCCAGACCGGCGGCGCGCGTGCGATGATCGTTTAGCTGCGACTCGATCGTTTGCTGTTCGTTGACGATCTGCGTCAGCCGATCGGCGCGGCCTTGCAATTGCGAACGCAGTTGATTCAGTGCGGCGGTGTATGACGCGACGACGTTGGTTTGACTGCGGCGCAGTTGTTCGGCTACAGCCGCTTCGGCTTGCAGTGTCGTCAGTTGCGCGGTCAATTCTTCCAGCGGCAGGTCAGTCAGTTGCGCGTTGAGTTGCGCCACACTGTCCGTATGCTGGGCCAGATCAGCGTGCAGGTGATGCTCCTCCGCGTGCAGAATCACGTCGCGTTCATCAAGCGTGGCGAGTTCGGTGTTGATCTGCGCGATCAGCCCTTGCTTCCATTCGACGGCGCGGCGTACATCGTCGATCTGGCGTTCCACATTGCGCCGTTGGGTCTCGGTATTCGCGATCGAGGCGGAGGCCGATCGGGTCTGGGCAGTGAGCGCCGTTTGCCGTTCCGTGAGTGAATCAATTGTTTTGAGCGACGCTTGATGTCCTTCATCGGCGGCGGCCGTTTTCGCCGCGGCGCTATCGATCTGCGCGGGCAGGCTGCGCCATTCGCGCTCGCGCGAGAGCAAATCGCTGGAGCCGGTGGCGCGGCCAATCGTAATCACGCCGTTGGAGCGCAGCACTTCACCGCTGCGGGTGGCGATATGATAGCCTGCGGGCAGTTGCGCGCGCAAAGTGTGCGCGTCATCCATGCTGTCAACGACGACAACGTTAGCGAGCAAACGCTGAACGGCCGATTGCAGCGTTGATTCGCACGAAACGCAATCGATGGCGAAACGCAGACCCGCTGGGAGCGGCGCCTCGATTGGGGTCGGCGGCTCGATCGGTTTTTCGCGGCCCCGCAAGAGCGCCCCCCACGGCAAACAACCGGGCGCGGTCGATGGGACACTGGGCGATTGCGGCTCGGTCGAGGTTGGTTCGATGTGCGCGGCTTCGGGCAAATCGAGCGGCAGCAATGAAGCGCGGCCATTGTTGTCGCCCAACAGATCACGCGCGGCCTGCGCCGCCGACCACGATTCGACGACGATGGCCTGAATGTCGAAACCGAGCGCGGCTTCGATGGCGCGTTCCCAGTCCGAATCGACGTTGATGAGCGTGGCGAGAATGCCGCGCACGCCGGGCACTCTGGCATTGATCACGGCGCGTGTGCCCGCATCGAAACCGCTGAGCGAAGCGCGCACTTCCGACAGCACTGTGAAGCGATCGCGCAAACGATTTTCGGCGGCGCGCGCTTCGGTGAGTTCGGTCTGGCGTTGCGTGGCCTGCTCGCGCGCCGTCGTGAGTTCGACGTTGAGCGCTTCGATCTGCTGATTGAGTTCAGTGCGCTGCGCCTCAAGCCGCGCGAGTTGTTCATTGATGGCGGCGCGTTCGGCCTCGGCGGCGGCTTGTTTTTCAACCTGTGCGGCGATGTCGCGTTGATGCGCGGCGGTGTCGTTTTCCAGCACGTGACGACGCTCGGCCAACTGCGCGCGTCGATTGCGGCGATCGGTCAAGGCCGATTGCGTTTTCTGGATCGCGTCTTGGGCGGCCGCGCGCGACTGCTGAATGCTCTGGCGCTGGGCTTGCCGTGCATTCAAAGCCGCTTGAGCGGCGGTGATGGCGGCCGCCTGCGTGTCGCGTTTGGCGACGACTTCCGCCAAGTCCGCTTCGGCCTTCGCCACTCGCTCGGCTTGCGCGGCGAGTTCGGCTTCGAGCGAAGTTCGATCGGTGGTGGTTTGTTCGATCTGATTTTGCAGTGAACGCGATCGTTCTTCGAGCACGGCCAGTTGGCGCTGCACGGCTTCGGCCTGCGTGTGCAGATCGTTGGCGCTGCGTTGCCACTCGTTGACGCGGCCCCGCAATTGCGACTGCTTCTGGCGCACGGCTTCGATCTGCTGGCTGAAGGCCGATGTAGCGGCGCGGCGCGTGACCAGTCGCCCACTCTGCGCTTCAGCCGCCGAGCGGGCTTCACTCAATGCGGTCTGACTCTTGCCCCAGTGATAGCCAAACCAGGTGCGCTGCATCGCGTGCAGTTCCGTCGAGAGGCGCGCGTAATCGCGGGTGCGCTGCGCCTGCCGCTCGAGTTGCCGCACACGCGGGCCAATTTCCGCGAGGATGTCACGCACGCGATCGAGATTGCGGCGCGTCTCATCGAGTTTGCGCAGGGCGTCTTCGCGTTTGCCGCGATAGAGTGAAATGCCTGCGGCTTCTTCGAATAAGGCGCGGCGTTCTTCGGAGTTGAGTGACAGTGCTTGATCGACCAGGCCCTGACCGATTACGGTGTACGTTCGTCGAGCCAGGCCGGTCTTGGCGAGCAGTTCGCTGATTTCACGCAAGCGAACTTTGCTGCCGTTGAGCAGATACTCGTTCTCGCCATCGCGATAGGCGCGGCGGCCGATCACGACTTCGTTGAAATCGATCGGGAAAAAGCCGTCGGAGTTATCGAGTGTGAGATAGGCCTCGGCCACGCCCGATCGGGCGCGGCCATCTCCACCGGCGAAGATCAAATCTTCACTCTTCTTGGCGCGCAGCACGGAGAAGACTTGTTCGCCCAGCACCCAGCGCAGCGCATCGGCCACGTTGGACGTGCCAGAACCGTTCGGCCCGACGACGGCGGTAATGCCGGTCGGGAAGACGAATTCGGTCTTGCTGGCGAAGGTTTTGAAACCCTGTAACTCGAGATGTTTTAGGCGCATAGGTGAATGAGTAATGAGTAACGAGTAACGAGTAACGAGTAATGCGTAAGACGTACTGCGTGTTGCGTGTTGCGTGTTGCGTGTTGCGTGTTGCGTGTTGCGTGTTGCGTAATGTGTGAACAGGTGACGGGCGATTGTACCTTGTCTCAAGAGGGCTGTCAAAGACATAAGCACCAATTTGATAGCCACTTGCACGTGAGTGCTTGACCGGCCTATGACGGATGTTTATACTGCCAACCATGTCACAAACAAGACGAATCAATCGCAGGCAGTTTTTGAAATTCATGCTGGGCGCGAGCGCAGGCGCGGCGGGAACGGCGCTGGGCGGCAGCGTGTATACCACCTTGATCGAACCACAGTGGTTGTCCGTCGAGCGCATCGAGGTGCCGTTGGCGCGCCTGCCGCGCGAACTGGATGGGTTTACGATCGCGCAGCTGAGCGATCTGCACCTGGGGCCATACG